>CAYSXM010000780.1:0-2616 GCA_964434905.1 uncultured Pirellulales bacterium
CTTCCAGCGTAAAGCCGACCACCGGCTGCAGCGCACCATCGGCACCCGGCAAGTACCAGATTTCGGGAGCTATCTCGGGCGGCACGGCGCGCGCGCCCTCGAGCGGTAGCGGGACTCCTTGCTCGGGTGGCGGCAGTGTCTGAGCCGGGGCGTTCGCTGCCGGCTTGCCCGCCGCCACCTGGCCCCAGGTTTGGGTCGGCGCTCGCCACGTGAAGCCACACAGCAGCCCCACGGCCAATAGTTGCCGACTGCGCACGGTAACCACTTCTGATTCGCGAAGATCGCGTTGCCGGCCCACCGGTCGGGGTCCACCAGCGGACCCGAGCCTGTCGCTGCCAGCAATGGGAATGGACAAGATAAGGCGCCCCACGGGCCGGTGCGGCCGGGGCGTGGGTGAACAGGCTCCAGTCTAGCCCCCGACGCGGCCAATTCCCAACCAACCCGGCGCTATTGGTCACACCAGTTGGCCAACTCGGCTGACCGCCACCCAGCTAGCGGTGGTTGCCGCGTTTGGTTCGCGGAGCAGACGCGGGGCACAGCTTGTCCAGCAGGGAGCGCAACTCGCGCAGCTTCGAGAACTTGCCGACGACCTGGTGTGTCGCCAAGGGGGTAGGGCATGTCCAGGCTTGCTTGTCGCCCAGCAGCAGTACGGCGGGTACGCCGGTCGTAGCGACCGCGGTGGTGAAGGTCTGAAATGCCGTCGTGGCCTGTGATTTCAAATGCCCTGCACTGAACACCACGCAGTCGGCCGGGTACTCGTCGTCCTGAAAGCGGTCGAGCGCGCGCTGGGGATCGCCAATCACTAGCACGCGATATCCGCACGACTTCAGTCCATCGCGCAGAATGTCCTGCATTCGCACGCTCGATTCCACAATCATCACAGGCCGGCGGTCGGCCTGTGGCAATAGCTCGAGCGCCAACCGATCGCGTTCGGCTTGGGAAGCCAGGTCTTCGGGGCTCAGTTCGTCACCGGCAGCCGTCAAGTCTTCAGCCGGGGCCGGGTCGTCTTGTCCTGATTGCAAGCGGGTGAGCGCCAGCTTGACATCGACCAACATCTGGGCCGGAGTCTGATAGCGCTTTTCGGCGTCGAATTCCATGGCTTTTTTCACCACGGCCGCCACCACGCGGGGCAGGCTGGGGTCGTGCTTTCGCAAGGGAATGACGTCGATATATCGCTGTTTCGACAAGCGCTGCACGCGATCGCGAGTTTCGTGCAGCGGGGCGATGCCGCACAGCAGGTGATACAGGATCGCGCCGCAGAAAAAAATGTCGCTCCGCAGGTCGTCCTTGCGCACGCCGCTGGAACGCTCGAGCCCCGCATAGTCGATCGTTCGCGGATTCGCTTCGTCGGCATCTTGATCCTCGATGCCGGCCAAGCCGAAATCGATCAATCGCGCTTGGCCGGCCGCCGACACCAACACATTGGTCAGCTTCAAGTCGCGGTGACAAATGCCCTTCTGGAAGGCGTAATGCAATCCGGCCAGCGCATCGGCTAGTAGCGTCAACGACTGCACCGGCGGAACTTTCTTGCGAATCCGCAACAGGTCGCGCAGATTCCCACCCTCCACGAACTCCATCACGAAAAAATGATTGGTCCCCTGCGACAGCACGTCCAGAATCGACACGATGTTCGGGTGCCGCAAGGTCTTGCCCATTTCGCCCTCGCGGCGAAATTGTTCGGTAAAGTTCTTATCTTCCGAATAGCGCCGCCGCAGCACCTTGAGCGCCACCACTTTGCCAGAGCGCTTGTCCACGGCGCGGTACACGCGCGCGAAACTGCCCGCGTTCACCAGGTACAACACCTTGTAGGGGCCGTAGAAAAAGCCCCCTCGCTCGCCCCGCATCAGGCGGTCGAGTTGGAAATTGGTGAGCAGGTCGCGCCGCAAGAGTTGCTGCGTGAACTCGTCGACGGAAATCTCGTGGTGGCCCAGCGCGCCCCACACTTCCTGCAACTGCCGCTCGTCGATCAAATTCAGGTCGAAGACCCGGTCCGCGATCTGTTGGGCGGTTTCAAGTTCGCTCATCGCGGTACATCTTGCCGAACCGACCCCACGCCACGGTGTCGAGCGAGTATATGTCGAGCCAGTATATGTCGAGCCAGTACTAGGTGTGCCCCCCAGGCGGGGAGCGGTGCCCTTGAGTATCGCCCAGGTGCAACGACTCCCTTCCCTGGCGCACGGACGGGCGCCGCACAACCGGTCGTCGCACGCCTCTCCAATCGTCGACCTCCATGGTAAGTGGCTCGTGCAGCCACGGCAACCAAGTTCATGGTTCAGAAACACAATCTTTCGCGCAGGGACTCTCCCAACCGGCCGCCTGGGCTGCCAACCCACGGACAGATCGGGCGAGCAGCCGCCTCGCAACCGGAGAACGTGTCTGTATTCGTGAAACAGCCGGACGATTTTTCAGCCCCCCTGGAACGGTTTCCCCTGGCCCCGTCAACTGCGTTGCCGGGCCTACCCGCTACTGGTATGCACGGATCAGCGGGTTCTCTGGAATATCAAGAAACCGTTGCCCACGTGCCGGACACGGGGGGGCTTGCTATAATGACGGCCGTTCCGAGGTAGCTGTCCATTCTCTGCGCAGCGCGAAGCGTGGGGAAGTTGGGTGGCGAGT
>CAYSXM010000781.1:0-2614 GCA_964434905.1 uncultured Pirellulales bacterium
GAACGTGTCGATGTCGTGGCGGACGTGCCGCTCTTTCCGCCGTGTGGCGAGCCCGGCGGGGTGTGCTCGGGTCTGATCGACGGCCTCGGGGGCGCGTCCGGTCGTGGCGACCGATGCCTCCCACCGAGCGATGAATGGAGCTTCAGCGATACGCCCGCCGTCATCCCCGACGCGGGTTTCGTCGCGGTTTCTCTCACCGAGACGTTTCCCGCAGGGCTGCGCCTGGGAGACCGTACACAGCGCTCGATGTACGTGAACACCAACGGCAACGTCTCGTTCGAACGCGCCAACGTGACCGTCACCCCCGGCCCGTGGGAGCGACGCGCGGCGAGTGAGCCGTTTCCGCCGACGATTGCTCCCTGGTTGCGCGCTGCCGATGAGAGTTGATTGCAGCGAGCAATCGCTTGATGGCCAACGGGAACAGGCCCACCACGCACAGTGCCGCCAACAGCCGTCGGGGGACCAGCGGCTGCTGGGGCGCCACATGAGTGGGGAACGAGGCAGCTAACCATTGTCGGTTAGCCGCTTGGGTTTGCCGTGCGTCTTGTGGGTTGATATCGGCCGGGGGGCTCGCTTGGTCGATGTGGGGGTTGGCGCTATCAGTGTGGGTGGCGTCACGGTCGCCGTGGGGTGCTGGCGCATCGTGCGCAGCGCCCGTGTCACGGGCATGCACCAGAAACGCCCGCGCTGTCAGGTTCTCGTTCAGTGCCTCGACCAACAGCGAGGCCAACGAGTGATCGTCGACAGCCGACGATGCCCCGACAGCACGCGACAATTGCTCCTGCTTGGCCCTGGCCAGTTGCCGCCACAGCAGATGCTCGGAAGAGGTGCCGGGCTGGGGGCCGTGTTCGACCAACCGAATGGCAAACGCCCGCGGCTCGGAAATGTCGCGCGGTTGCAAACGCGCCGGGTTCGCCAGCACGCCGAGCGCCGGCACACTCGACCCGGCATAGACATAGGCTGCCGTACCGGGGGCCATGCCCAGTTGGCTGACCCACCAGAAGCGGGCGACCGAGATGGGGGTGAGTCCCATCAACAGGTTGATGGCGAAAAACGGCACGAGGGGTACCAGCCGCAGGCTGAATAAATAGTAGGAGGAATCCTCCTCGAGGGCCCGCCGCATGGCCAGTGGCAGTTTTTCCAGCGAGCGCCGCGCCAGGTCGCGTAACAGGTAGCGAGCCGCGACAAAGGCCAGCGTGGCCCCCGTGGTCGAGGCCAGACTAACCAACAGCAGGGCCGGCCAAAAACCGAACAGCCAGGCGTAAACCAGCGTCAGCGCCGTGGCACCGGGGATCGATAGTCCCGTGACCCCTACGTAGATGGTCCAGGCTGCGGCAAACGTTCCGACCGGATGTCGCTCGACGGCGGTCCGCAGCTCTTGTTCGCGGCCGGCCAAGTGATCGAGCGACAACGTGCCACTGGGGGCAATGGCGAGCAACAGCGCGACGACAACCAAGGCGAGGCCCAGCAGGTTGAAACGTCGCGAAGCCATGAAGTGCCTGGCCTGTGTCGGTGGCGGGCCGTTACAGTTTGCCGGCCAGGGTCTCGGTGCGCAACTGTTCGATCATGTCGCGGGTGGCGGCCGCCACGGCGTCTTGCCAGCGCGCAGCGCCGAACCGGGCAGCATATTCAGGGCGCGCGTGCGCAAAAATAATACCGCGAGAATTGTTCACCAGCGCGCCCGCGCCACAGGCATCGAAGGCACCAGCCACATCGGCCGCCGCGCCCCCCTGGTGACCGAAACCGGGCACCAGCAGCCAGCTATGGGGTAGCTGAGCGCGGAGTTCCGCCAACTGGCGCGGATAGGTCGCGCCGACCACGGCGCCGACCGCGCCATATCCGCCCTGGCCGACCGTTTGGACTGCCAACTGCTCTACGGCGCGGGCCACGTGCTCAAACACCGGGGCCGCTTCGTGTTCATGCTGGCTCGCTGTCTGCTTTGCCAATAGGTCTTGAAACTGTCCGCCGCCAGGGTTCGAGGTTTTCACTAACACGAACACCCCAGCGCCGCGTTGTGCGGCCACGTCGACAAACGGCGTCAGGCTGTCGGAACCCAGATAGGGAGAAACGGTCAGGGCATCAGCACCCCAGGCCGAGTCGGCACCCAAATAGCCTTCGGCATAGGCCTCGGCAGTGGAACCAATATCGTTACGTTTTCCGTCGAGAATGACTAACAAACCTGCTCGGCGTGCGTGGACCATGACCTCGCCTAGCGCGGCCATGCCGGGGGGTCCCAGTTGTTCAAAGAAGGCCGCTTGTGGCTTCACGGCGGGCACCAGCGGCGCCACGACATCGATCACCTCGCGACAAAACGTGACATAGGCCGCGGCTCGAGCGACCGGGTCGACCTGAGCGGGCACCAGTAGCGGGGGAAGCTGCTCGAGGCGCGGATCGAGCCCCACGAGTACCGGTGTGCGGCGCGCGCGGACCGCTGCTAGCAAACGGTCTCCGAACAATTCCATGGCGGGGCGTTCCTGTGCCTGCGAGCGTGGTGTCGAGTGAGGGCGACGGTTCAACCCGGACTATTCATGAACTTCGTCGCGAGGAGTCGAGAGTGTTGCGGCTGCAAGGAATACCGCGATTGGCCCGCGCAGCGTATTGGTGAATACGTGAG
>CAYSXM010000782.1:0-2614 GCA_964434905.1 uncultured Pirellulales bacterium
GAAACGCTGGGTATCGATCTTGTGAACCGGGTGCGGCCCACCGAAAAATTCGAGCCGGCCGTGTCCTTGTTTCCGCAGCACCGCGGTCGCCGTCGACAAGGCATCGAACGGGTCTTGCCAGGGCAAGAACACGCCGCTGTAGACAAAGCGCACCGGGTCCCGAGCGCCGCTCTTTCGCGTGGGCATTTCCGGCGATTGCGAGATGGGAATCGAAACCAACGTCTCTCGATCGGGGGATATACCCGCTTGCAGCAACCAGCCCGCGAAATAGTCGCGCTGGTACGCACCTGCACAGGTAAAAAAACGGGCCGCCCGCAGCGCGCGTAGCTTCTCCTCGATATTGTCCCGCATCCGCCCAAACTTCTGATAATGACGCTCTAGCAAGTGCGGGCCATGGAAATCGAGCGCCATCGGCACGCCGACATCGCGACGGATGTACCAAGTGGGCCAATGACAAACCACCAGTGCGTCGGGCTGAACACGGTCGATCACCTGCAACTGCGATGCTTCGCTACAGCCCCAGGCCAGGTCGCGAATTTCTCGCGGCAGCACCGAGGCATATTTCTCGCACACGCCTTCGTAGAGCGAGAGCCGCACATCGCAACCCGCGGCCCGCAGCCCGTTGTAAAACTGCCAAATGCGCAGACCCGCTCCCGTGGCCGGCATCTCGCGTGCCAAGGGGACGATATCGGTGCCGAAGATCAATACTTTCCGTGTCACGACGATGTGCCTTCCTACCCTGGATATCCCGCGGCGAGCGCGGCATGCTGGCGATCTCGGTCCGCTTTCCCGATGCAAAACGCCGCGCGTGCCGCGGTCTCGACAGTGCCCACCGGTCCATATCAGCTCAGACACCGTTAATGGTGTTTGTGCACCCGCCATACAATGCAGTGCCCATTGCCAACCTTGTCGTCGGTTTCCAGCGCGGCAATCTCCTCTAGCCGGGGGCCGTGGAAGTGCCAGTTGAACCAGGCCCCGATATCCTGCAGCGCTTCCAACGTAAAACGGCTGATGTGACTACCCCGCCCCGGATAACGCGACGGGTCGGCGTAGTTCACCCGGTCCTCGTAGTGCGAGTCGTTCAGGTAATGAAAAACGTGTTCCCACAGCGGTGTGATGGGCAACGCACAATCCGAGGACACGGTGTCGCGCTTGGGAACAATCGCAAAAATGATCCCACCCGGCTTTACTACCCGCGCCCATTCGCGCAGACCGCGCAGCGGGTTGGAAAGATGTTCCCACACGTGGGCATGCACCACGAAGTCTTGGCTGTCGTCGGACACCGGAATACGTTCCGCGTCACCAGCGACATCGACCTGTGCCCAGGTGCCGCAAAACGCAATCTGGTACTGCTTGCACATCTCGAAATCTTCCGGATCCATTTCCGGAGTCAACCCCACGTTTTTGGTTCGCAAGCCCCACGGGCTGTGCGCTCCGGCGCCGATCTCCAATCCTTCCAACCCATCGAGCAATTGGTGCGCCAACTGCGAATGCGGTAGGAAGATCGGCTGGGCCGGTGGCTCGACCGGCGGAATCTTCTTCGGCTCGGCGCCCGCCGCGGTGCCTGGCGCCGCGGGCGCTTCGCCTGCGCGGCGCAACCGTTTCGCAGACACCTCCGCCTCGGCCACGGCATGGGCCAGTCGCACGCGGTGTTCTTGTGCGATCCGCGCCATTTGCTGGCGGTGCTCGCCCCATAGTTCGGTCAGTTCGCGGCGAACCTCCTGGGGGTCGGCCCCCTCCAGCGGCGGCTCGGCATGCACCACACGAAGTTGCGAAGCCGTTTGCAGCCGTTCGCACTCGTGGTGCAACCTGCGAATTTCCGTTTCCAGGAACTCCAAGGTCGTTTCCCGGATCAAATGCGCTTTACCGACTTTCATGGCGTTTCAGTTGGTTAGAGGCTTGTTTGAATTGTCACCCGGCAGTTCCTCATGGCCGTCGCGGCGTCTGCCAATCGTCCCACGGCACGACCTGGGCCGTCCGTTGAAAAATGCCGTCGTGCCAAGCTTCAATCTCGCCAAGTGCACAGCCCAGTTCCCCAGGGCTCGCAAAAAAACCACGCGCATCGCTAATTCGTCACCGCATCCCTGCAACGTCGCAGCCTGTGGATTGAATCAACAGACGGTCAGGCTGCCCGTCGCCACGCTTGCTCTCCTCGCGGATTGACCACGCGCCGGCCCATGCTGGCATAGGTGAATCCCAATCGCTGGATATGTCCCAGTTCGTACAAATTACGGCCATCGACAATCACCGGCTGCCGCAAACGGCTTCGCAACTCGTCAAAATCCGGGTGCCGAAACTCTTGCCAATCGGTCACGATCGCCAAGGCATCGGCCCCCTCGGCCACGTCGTACATGTGCTCACAATAGGTCAGCGCTTCGCCAAATAGTGTTCGCACATTGGCCATCGCCTCGGGGTCGTGCACACGCACCTTGGCGCCGGCCGCTAACAAGCGGCGGACCAGCACCAGGGCCGGCGACTCGCGCACATCGTCGGTACATGGCTTGAAAGCCAGCCCCCACACGCCGACCGTTCGGCCCTGCAGGTCGGCGCCCAACAAGCTGGTTAGCTTGCCGAACATCTGTTCCTTCTGGCGCTCGTTCACCCGGTCGATCGC
>CAYSXM010000783.1:0-2613 GCA_964434905.1 uncultured Pirellulales bacterium
GCGCGAATCAATTTGCGGCACATGAGTGACAACACCTTTAGCATTGTTTGCCAGCGACCGGCCGTGGCGACCGGCGACCCACCGCCGGTTGGCCGCCGGGGCGTGGTCCGTGCCGATGGGTGGGAGCACGAAGTGATCGCCAACGTCGACGCCATCAGCGCGCCCGAGCTGGTTTATCCCCAGGCGGTCTACTTGCACCATGGCGACTCTTATCTTGTGCGCCAGCTCGATCTGCAAGGCAAGGTGGCCTATGTCGAGCGCCGCGAGACCGACTACTACACGCAGGCCGTGCTGGATAGCCAGGTCCGGTTGGGGCGCGCGCGGCAGACCACCAGCGCGGGCCCGGCCCAGGCCGTCTATGGCGATCTGGAGGTCAGTTGGCAGACCGTGGCCTTCAAGAAAATCAAGTTCGGCTCGCGCGAGAACATCGGCTGGGGAGCGGTCGATATTCCAGCACAAACGCTTGCCACCACCGGCTGCTGGATCACGCCAGACGACACGGTGCGGGCGCAACTTCAGTCGCAACGCATCCGCGCCGGCGAGGCGTTGGTGGGTCTGAGGAACCTGGCCATGACCGCGCTCCCCATGCTGGCCATGTGCGACAGCCGGGACTTGGGCGGCGTGGTCGACAGCCAGAACCTGGGCCACGGTGCTCTGGTGCTCTACGATCGGTATCCAGGCGGCTTGGGCTATTGCGAGCAGGGGGCGCACCAGTTGGCGCAGCTCTTGGCCCTTTGCCAGGCGCTGGTTGAAGAATGTCCCTGCGACCATGGCTGTCCTAGTTGCGTGGGATTGCCCAACCTGCGGCCGGCCATACATTCCGATCCCGATCTGACGCGAGGCTATCCGCTGCCAGACAAAGAAGCGGCGCGGCAATTGCTTTGTTTGCTGGCCGGGGCTGCCACGGCCGCAGTGGCCCACACGGTTGGCGCGGCATAGGTGCCCAGCGGCATGCTTTCAGACGCTTTGCGACGGTGCATTGAAGCATTGAATCGGCAAGCGCCTCGACCGCTGGCCGAGCCCGCCCCGCTGCGCGCTGCGAGGGGGAGTTGGCGGGCGCCGTCTAGTTCGCCCCAGGTGGCGAATTCCGCACGCGCGACGCGAACCGTCGAGACCTGTTTGCCCGGCGAAGTGTTGGACACGCCACGAGGTCGGCATCTGTTGGTACGACGCGTGGTGGGCTCAGGTCCATCAGCCCCTGATGCCTTGTGGCGGGAGTCGCCACAAGGGGCCCCGTCGGTGTCGTGCGAGCCCTGGGCAATGACCTATCACTGCGCGTTTCCGCGAGGCTGCCTGTTTCTCGACCTGGAAACCTGCGGGTTCGCTGGTTCGCCATTGTTCCTGGTTGGCCTGGCAGGCGCGCCCGAGACCTCGCGCGGTCACCTGGTGGTCGAGCAGTTGCTGGCCCGCGACTATACCGAAGAGCCGGCCGTGCTGCATTCGCTGTGGCAACGGGTGTTGGCATGCCAGTTATTGATTACGTTCAACGGTCGGAGCTTTGATTGGCCGCTGGTTCACGACCGTAGCACGTTCCATCGGCTAGGGCGCGACGAGCGCGGTTGTCGACGGTTGGGACCCTGGCCTTGGCCCGACGCGCCGCCGGCACAACCCAGTGATCCACGCCCCGAGCCGGCACATTGGGATCTACTTCATGCTGCGCGACGCCGGTGGCGAGGCCAACTGCCCGACTGCCGATTGCAGACACTGGAACGCATGATTTGTCGCCGATCACGATGTGACGACCTGCCGGGGCGCGAGGTGCCAGCGGCTTACCATCGCTTCGTGCGCGGCGGCGACCCGCGAGAGCTGGTGGCAATTTTGCGGCACAACGCCGAGGACCTGATCACCCTGGTGGAGTTGGCCGCCGTGCTGTCTCGTGTACCACGCGCTTTGGCGGCGTAACGCCTGGCGCACGAACGGCGGCACCTTCAACGCGGATGATTCACGCACCTCGTCGCGAGGAGTCACAGGGGTTGCGGCTGCCGGCAAATCCGCGATCAGGTGCCAGGTGCCATGGCTTGGCCGGTGTTCTGGGGCGTATTGGTGAATATGTTAGTCAGGGACAATTGCGCTATGACGCAAGAGACGCGACACGTTCGGTTCCAAAGCAGAAGGCTCGGGCAAATTTCGGGTTCAGAAACTGCCCGGCAAAATGCGACCACTGTGCGTGGTCGCGAGCCGAGCACCGCACAGCTAGTGCAAAAACCGCACGGCTAGCACAGTCTTGGTAGCGTGTGAAACGCGCATTCTCACGGTCCCGCGGGTTTTTTCTGTCTCGGCATGCGATCTGCGGCAGATTGCGTGGTGGTTGCAGATCTTCAAATCGCGGGCACCACGGGGCATGGCTGGGGGAGTGAGTACCTTGCGACCAGAGGTGGGAAGGAACGTGTGCCATGTACCTGGAACTTCAAACCACCGAACGCGAGTTGGTAGCCCAATTGGTCGAAGCGAGGATTCACGAAATGCGCACGGAGATTCGTCGCGCGGCGCGTCGACAATTTCGCGACGAACTCGAGGCGCAGCATCGGCAGTTGGAGCAGATTCTGCGCCGCTTGCGACAATCGGAATGGGACGTGACTGCCTAGTGGAGCGTCAACCCAGCTTTGCTGGGTG
>CAYSXM010000784.1:0-2606 GCA_964434905.1 uncultured Pirellulales bacterium
CATGGCGCGGGGGGCTCGTCGTTTTCCGACTGGTGGGGCTATAAGTTCGAGGTGTACGACGCGCTCGGGCACAACGGAGCGCTGATGCACCAAGCAGGGGTCGTGGTGTCGTTCAACTCCGACGATGCCGAATTGGCACGCCGCTTGAATCTCGAAGCCGCCAAGGCGGTGAAATACGGCGATTTGGCACCCGAGGTTGCGTTGCGGTTCGTCACCTGGAACCCGGCGGTGCAACTGGGTCTGAGCGGCCGGCTAGGTTCAATCGAATCGGGAAAAGACGCGGATCTGGCGCTGTGGAGTGGACCGCCATTATCGAACTATGCTCGCTGTGAACAAACCTGGATTGATGGCCGCTGCTACTTCGACCGCCAACGCGACCTGGCCGAACGCGCGCCGCGTGCGGAGCGGCGAGCCGCACTGATCCAGAGGGCCTTGGGGTCGACCGACCCAGTCGAAACCCCGGCCGATCGGCTACCCGACATGCGAGCGCTGTGGCCCCGGGAAGACTTGTTTTGTGGTCACCATGACGGCGATCATGACCATGTCCAGGAACACGAACATGCGCGCGAGGAGGACTAGCAGCACTATGTGTCGCCTTGTTTTCAGAGCAACAGCCCAGGCACTGGCGGGGCTCGGATTGTTAGCTTGCTGCACACTGCTGGTCAACGCCGGTCCCGAGATACCCGGCGCGCCCCAAGCGCACCCGATCGGGCTGGTGGGGGCCACATTGCACCCGGTGTCCGGGCCCGACCTCCTGTCAGCCACGCTATTGTTTAGCGAGGGCAAAATCGTTGCGCTGGGCAGCGATGTGGCGCTGCCGGCCGACGCCGAGCGCATCGATGCGAGCGGTCTGCACCTTTATCCCGGCCTGATCGAGTCGGCATCGGACCTGGGCTTGGTGGAGATTCCCAGTGTCCGCGCCACCCGCGACGCCACTGAAACTGGCCCACTTAACCCCAATGTTCGCGCGCAACGCGCGTTCAACCCCGACAGCGAAATGATTCCCGTGGCTCGGGCGAATGGCGTGCTGACCGCGCTCGTGGCCCCGCGCGGAGACGGAGTCAATGGGGTCTCGTCGCTCATGCTGCTCGACGGCTGGTCTTGGGAAGACATGACGTTGCAAGCAGATGTCGCCTTGCATATTCACTGGCCCCGTGTCGAACCGGTGACCAATCGGGTGGCTCCGCTGCCGATGGCGATTGCAGAGCTGAGCGAGCGCGCGCAGTGGATCCGGCGATTGCGCGAGGCACTGGCACAGAGCCGGGCCTACGGCGCCGCGTGGCTGGCTCATCGCAGCGGACAGGGCACGCCTCCTTTGTTTGATGCGCGGCTCGAATCGTTAGCTCCAGCCGCGCTCGGACAGCGGGCCGTGGTGATCGAGGCCGACGAACTCCGGCAGATTCAAGAAGTTGTGGAATTCGCAGTCGCGGAGGGGCTGAAACTGATTTTGCAAGGAGGCTACGACGCGCCAGAGTGTGCCGAATTGCTCCGGCAGCACGCGGTTCCCGTGGTGGTCGCGGGAGTGCATCGCTTGCCGGAGCGCACTGACGACCCCTACGACACTCCTTTCACGGTTCCGGCGCGGCTGCATGCATCGCGGATTCCGTTTTGCATTGCCGGCGCCGTCGAGGCTTCCCAAGTTCGCAACTTGCCTTACCAGGCCGCCACCGCGGCCGCGAATGGGTTACCGCCCGATGTTGCCTTGCGATCGATCACACTCTCGGCGGCCGAGATTCTAGGCGTAGCCGATCGGCTGGGGTCGCTCGAAGTCGGCAAGGACGCCACGCTCATTCTCACGACCGGAGATCCGCTGGAAACATCGACCCAGCTGGTGCGTGCATTCATCCAGGGTCGGGCCGTTGATCTCTCGAATCGACACACCCGGCTGTATGAAAAATATCGCGAGAAACTGCGCCGCGATCAGACCAGGCGGAATGAGCCTTAGCCGGAATTATTCCTGAGCCTTCTGGTGCGGAACCGAACGTGTCGCAACGGCGACGTCAAACCGCAATCGCCCCGGACTCACGTTTTCGCCAAGACGCCCCAGAGTACGGGCAAAGCTCGTGGCACCCGATCGCAGAGAATGCGACTCGGCGGCACTCATCGCGTGGGTCCGACCAGAGATCAAACCTGCTTGCGCCGCCGCGCGCGACCCAACGCGGCCAGCAAACCCAATCCGGCCAGCGCCGCCGACGTCGGCTCGGGCGTGGCAATGGTTGTGCCCGGCAGTTGCCGAATGCTAAACACCGTTTCGCCGTTGAAGGGCAGCCCGTCAAAGGCATCGGCCACGCGCACCGCTAGCCAAAAGCCCAGCGGCGATTCTCCGCCGGATTCGTGCCGTCCCACAAACGTCAGTACATCGGGGCCATCCGGTTCATCGTACGCTACCCAATGGTCGAGCCACATGCCGCGGGTCACCACCTTGGGCACCGGGTCGGTCTTAAAGAAAGTGCTATCGCACTCGCAGGACTTCGCAAAATCATCACCCAACCCGTGGCCGATCTGCATTTGATACTGCCACCAGGTATTCTCAGTCTGATTGTCGACCAGCTTATCGATGGCGATCATCGCCGACCCGCCAGGTTCAAGACCGGTAATGCGAATCT
>CAYSXM010000785.1:0-2602 GCA_964434905.1 uncultured Pirellulales bacterium
GGGCGTGCCGCGCCGCCGCGCCGTGTTGCGTCGGGGTGGCGTGTATCTCATCACCGGGGGCCGGGGCGGGGTGGGGCTAGAGCTGGCCGCCTGGCTGCACGAACAATGTGGCGCTCGCCTGGTGCTGACGGGAAGCACGCGCTTGCCGAGGCGCGATGAAGCGGCGCGATGGCTGGCCGATCGTGCAGCGACCGATCCGGCCGTGCTGCGTTGGCGGCGTTTAGAGGCGTTGCGCGCGCGGGGCATCACGGTTGACTACCGCGCGGCCGACGCAGCCGATCCGGCGGAGATGGCGCAATTGGTGCGCACGGTGGTCGATGTCGAAGGGGGCTTGCACGGTGTGATTCATGCCGCGGCCGCCTGGAGCCCGCAGCGGCTTGCGAACAAGAGGTCGCGGGATGTCGATGCGGTTTGGCGACCGAAATTGGTCGGTGCCTGGGTCATCGAACAGGTGACTCGCGGGTTGGATTTGGATTTTCTGGTGTTGATGAGCTCGATCGCCGTGGCGACGGGCAGTCCGGGGCAAGCCGACTATGTGGCGGCAAACGTCTACCTCGACCAATTGGCCACGGCCACGGCACCGAGGCGGCGCGTGCTGGCGATCGACTGGGGGCTGTGGGATGGTCTGGGGCAGGCGGCTGAGACAGGCGTGGTGGCGCGCGCGGCTGGCACCTTGGCGGCGATGCCGGCCGCCGACGCGCTGGCACGTTTCGGTGAAGTGCTGGCGCTCGATAGTGCACGGTTGGCGATCGTCGCATTTCCGGCGGTGAACAACACCGAGGAGACGCGGCATGTCGAGCCGTCTGGGCCGGCCAGCGAGCCACCGCCTGCCAATCCGGTGGCGATGGGAGATTACCTGGCCGAGTTGTTGGGAAACCTGTTGGGGATGCCAGCCGAACGCATCGATCGCGGTACCCCGTTCACCGAACTGGGATTGGATTCGATCATGGTGGTCAAGTTGACGCGAGTGCTGGAATGTTGGGCGCCATGCCGGGTGAGTTACGAATTGCTGCAGCGTTTTCCCACCGTCAGCCGGCTCGCGGCGCACCTGGCGGAAGTGTCGACCGGCAATGCGGCGACCATGACCTAATCGCCTGCGCGCACCAGAGTGTGGCTGGGCCGGGGCAGGGAGTTGGCGTGAATATCAGATCGAATGATTCATGAGCCTTCTGCTGCAACGAAGTACCTGAAAAATCCGGGATCAGACACGAGATACTAGTAATCCGCAGCCGTGGCGATGCTCAGAGCCTGGCACACCGCAGGGAACCTACAGAGTCGATTGCCCGAGGGTGCTGGTGCCAGTTTTCGGCGCACGCAAATTGGCCAGGTGCAATGCCGCTAACCTAGAAAAGTTCCAACCCCGCTGATTTGCAATTCGGTTTTGCCGCTAGGGCGATCGCTTCTGCGACCACCAGCGGCCGACTATAGTACAGCGATCCTGGTGGGGTCCGCCTACCGGCCAAGTCGCTTTGTAGTGCAGTGTGCATCTGGCCCCGTCTTTAGTTGTTGGCGAACCGACCATGAATGGCGCACATCAGGCTCGTGCGGGAAGAGCGCGTCGAGCGTGGGTCTGGTTGCTGGCCGGGGTATCGGTGTGCGTGGCATTGGCGATGATCGCGTTGCGCTGGCAGACCGGCCTGTTGCCATCTTCGCAAGAAGCCGGCGCCGCGGAACAGGTGGTGCCGCGGTTGGTGGCCAGTGAAGAGCTGTTATTGGCGCTGTCTCCGCGCCTCAAACGATTGGATGGGGCGCTGGCGAACCTGCGCGTGCCCGACGAGCGAACCCGAGAGCTGTTTGGCGAACAGGTTGGCGTACGCGATCTGGTGGCGGACGGGTCGCCGCCGCCCGAGGCAGCGCTGGATGGAGCAGGCATTTCCTTGGCGACTTGGCCGGTAGAGCCGGCGGTGCGCGGGGTAGCGCGTGCGGAGGTGGCGCTGTTGTGTCCGTTGTTGGCGGATGTGCAGTACGTGGAGCACGGCCACTTTTACTTTGTAACCAGCGACCTGAGCAAAGACGGGACACAACTGCAATCCCAGGTGGGGCTGGGCGCGCTCTTGCGGACCGTGGGAGGGCGCTGGCGCGGCGTGAAGGCGAAGTTTAAGGTGGCATGGCGGCGGGGTCCGGAAGCGTCGCCCGAGCCCGCCGAGGCGTGGCGGATTGTCGATTGGCAACTGCTCGACGCGAACATCGAGGAGACAGCGCACCGGAGGTTCGACGAAGTGCTCGATGAGGTGGTGACCGACGAGCCAGCGCGGATGCGGCTGCGCGACTCGCGGCAAGAGCAGTTGCTTGTGGAGCTGGCTACCCGCGACGATTTTGCCTGGCCCCATCCCCGGTTTCAGGTGCATTCCCAGGATCGACACCCAGGGTTGGCAGTGGTCGACATCGATCGAGATGGGTGGGACGACCTGTACGTGATGGACCAATGGGGTAGCAACTTGCTACTGCGAAACCAAGGGGATGGTACCTTTCGAGATGTGGCGGCGGATTATGGGTTGGATCTGACCGATCACTGCGCGGCGGCAGTGTTTTTCGACTGGGATAACGACGGGGACCAGGATGTCGTCGTGGGCCGGACTCTGGCGGCGAGCGTGGCGCTTCG
>CAYSXM010000786.1:0-2601 GCA_964434905.1 uncultured Pirellulales bacterium
GGAACGTGGTCGGGAAAAGTCCGACTTCGCATTGAATCGTTAGTCTCTTGCGGCTTGTACTTCGGGCCTGTTGAGAGCTGCATCTTGGCTGGTGGACACGCGAAAGGGGGTGCGTTGCCCAGTACGGATGATCAATGGTTGGGCCGTGTTGTGCGGCCCGAGTGAAGGTTGGGCCGCGTTGAGCGGCCGTAGCGATGTTGGTGAGTTGTGTCGGTGGAGTTTGGTGCGGGGTTGCAGGACGCCAAGCCATCGATGGTTTCCTCGAACTGATGTTGTTGTTTTTTTCTGTTCACATCTTGGAGTGTCGCTAATGAAGAGGACATATACCGTTCTCGCCGCTGTTGCGGCGATCGCCTTGGGCGCCAACAGCGCCATGGCTCTTCCCGTCCACTTGTCGGTCAACACTGCTCAGAGCAATCTGACCTTGACCTTGGCCGCCATCGGCGGTGCCGCGACTGGTGCGGCGACCGCGAATCTTTCGGACGACAATGCCAACTCGCCGGGTGAAGCACCCTTTGCCACCCCGCTGCCTGGCAGTCTGACGTCCCCCGCCATCGACCCGCTTCCTTCGCGTCCGGGTTTGGCTCCTCCCTTCGGCACCTTCACGGGTGGTATCGACGCGGAGATTGAGAACCTGTTCGGGACCAACCCCGGCTTGTTCCGCATTCGTGCGGGCGAAGTCGACCTGTCGGACATCGCTCTCTCGATCAGCCTGGGCTTCCTGGGTGCTGTGAATGCTGCCAGCGATCCCAACAACGGCCTCGGCGTTTCGCTGGGTAGCTCGGGCATTTTGAGCCCGGATTCGACCGCGGGTTCGAACATGTCGTTCTACAATCCCGGTGGTCTGCAACTGAACCTGGACCAAGGCGTCATCACCTACAACGGCTCAGGCCCGGTCGGTGGTTTGCTCGGTACCGGTTCGTTTGACTTCAACAGCGGTCCTTTGAGCTTCGCCATTCCGTCGGCTCCGGGCACCGTCAAGGTGACCACCGACAATGCCAAGAACGTGACGGTGTTGATTCCCATCAACATCACCACGGTCGTGACAACCGACCCGATCGACGTCGCCGCCACCTTGGCTGGCCAGATCGTGTTGACCGGTCGTGCTGTGCCTGAACCGGGCACCATGGTGCTGTTCGCCCTGGGCGGCATCGCTCTGGTTCCGGCTGCACTGCGTCGCTTCCGCAAGGCCGCCTAAGGCTGCTTGTTAGCGACAAGTTCGAGGAAATGATGTACGGGTCGCCCTCCTACCCCCGGAGGGCGGCCCGTTTTTTTTTGCGCTAGTCTGGCCAGAGCGTGGTCCCGAGATCGGAAGCTAACAAAGTCCGCGGAAGAATCACACTTCGGTGCACGTGGCCGGGTTAGCGCCACGTCATTTAGCTTTGCCCGAATGTTGCATGGCCACTCGCAGTAGAAGGCTCATGAATAATTCGGGTTCAAGGGCCCACTCCAGGCGCCCGGGAGACGATTTGTAACAGTTGGGAGGTGGCGACGCTGGCAAGGGTAACGGCCTTTTTACCCGGCTACGTAGCGGAGTCCCCACCATGTTCCGAAAACTGTCTCTATCTCTGGCGAGCTTGTTAACCACCAAATCGCAACGCCCGCGCAGAGCACCCCGAAGGCGCAGCGGGTTTGGGTTCCAGCGGCTGGAAGATCGCCGACTGATGACGGTCGACGTGTTCTACCACGACGGTTACGAGCACGGCACGGCCTACCCAGAGCGGGAGGGCGTGTACATCGTGGGCACGGAGCAGGATGACCACATCGAGGTGACGGAAAAGAACGGCATCACCACGATTTTTGCCGCGCGGCCCACGGGCATGGGTTTCTATTCGATCGAGACCTGGAAGTGCCCCAACATTCACTTCTATGGCGCCGGCGGGAACGACAGTTTCCAGAGCAAATCTTCGGCCGAGACCTATGTGTACGGCGGGGCGGGGAATGACACGCTCGACGGCGGCCGCGGACATTGCCACGTGTATGGCGACGAGGGCGAAGACACGTTGACGGCCGGGCCGCTAGCGATTGCCGAATTCTTCGGCGGCGAAGGGCGCGACACGATCGTCGGAACAGAGCAGGCAGACACGATCTGGGGTGACGGCGGGCTCGACGAAATCCACGCCGGCAACGGCAGCGACACGGTCTACGGCGGCGCTGGGGGGGCCGTGATCTTTGGCGGCGCGGGGAACGATTCGCTGTACGGCGGTGACGGCTACGACTATCTGTATGGCGAAGACGGCAAGGATTACATCGAAGGGGGGGCTGAAGCAGATGGGGTCTATGGCGGGCCAGGCAATGATACCCTGTTCGGAGGCCCAGGGAACGACATCGTGGAAGGGGGTGCCGGATCCGACCAGGTCACTGGCGACGAAGGAAATGACTCGCTCATCGGCTTTGAATACTACCTGCACTTCGGTGGTACGAGCAGCAACGATTTCGACAAGTTGATCGGCGGTGCGGACAGCGACGCTTTTTTTGAAAGATATCGCACGCAAGGCGGCAGCTTCAACACCGACGCACAGGGGTTCTACGACATCAACACTTCCGAAGGCGACTTCGTCGTCGCCCTGTTCCTGGACGCCCTGACCCAAACTAGCTATG
>CAYSXM010000787.1:0-2597 GCA_964434905.1 uncultured Pirellulales bacterium
AGTGCTCGATGCCGTGGTTGCTGAAACCTATTCAGCCGGGGAACCAAGCCCGGTGGCTCCTGGCGGTTTGCGCCCTGGTGGCCGCTACGGCGACCGTGCATCCCTTGGTGGCCGGTCCGCCGGGGCTGGCAGCCATGGCCATGCTGCCTGCGCTCGCTGGCCAAGACCCCGACCCAGCCGATGAACCCGGAGCAGCCGGCACACTGTTCACCACGGATCGTGCTGCCATCCAACGATTGGAGCAGGCACGACAGTTGCTATCCGCGAAACGGTATAGCGAGGCGGTCAGATTCCTGGCCAGCCTGAACGACAACCCGCAGGACATGTTCTTTCAACCCGACCCGAACCAGCCCTTGTATCGCAGCCTGAAATCCGAGGCGCAGCGGCTCTTGGGCTCGCTGCCGGCTGCTGGCCGTGACACCTACGAATTGCAATTCGGCCCCCCGGCTCGAGCGCTGCTCGAAACGGCGGTCGCGGCGCGCGACATCGAGGGCGTTGCAGAGGTTTCTCGAAGATACTTTCATACCCAGGCCGGATACCAAGCAACCTATATCTGCGGATACCAGTATTTCGATACTGGCCGACCATTGGCGGCAGCGTTGTGCCTGGCACGGCTGCGTTCGGCACTGCCGACTGAGAATCGGTTTGAACCCGAACTGTCGGTGATGCTGGCCGGGTGTTGGGTCCAGGCTGGCATGCTTGACCGAGCGAAGCTGGTCTTGGTCGAGGCCGCCGACCGGTTTCCCGGAGCGAAGTTGGCCATCGCCGGAAACGTCACCAACATGCTGGCCCCTGGGAAAGATCCAGCCACTTGGCTCTCGGCCCATTGGCCGACGGTGCCTTCCGCGGCGCCGTCGCCGGACGACAACTGGTTGGTAAACCGCGGCGGGCCCGAGCGCAATTCCGTCACCAGCGGCGGGGTCCCGCTGTTGAATCCGCGCTGGCAGGTGCTCACCTCGAACGACCCGGCAGTCGACACGCTGGTGGGTCAGTTGCAACGCGCGTTTCGCGAAATGGGGCTGACGGCGCTCCCCGGAGCGCACCCCTTGGCTGTGGGCGATGTCGTACTCGCCCGAACCGCGTTTCACTTGCAGGCGATCGATTTCCGCACCGGCAAGCGTTTGTGGCAGGCCGCCAGTATTGACCCAGAGTCGCGGGTCGAGGAATTCGGAGCCGGCTGGATTCGCCATCGCACCTCGGGCCAAATGACGGTCGGCCTCGAACAGCGCGTCTGGGACGATGCCACCTTCGGACTACTGTCGAGCGACGGGCAGCGTGTTTTCGCCGTGGAAGATTTGTCGCTGAGCCCCCCCATGTCGAGTGCTCCGGCCATGATCTTGGCGAACGCCCGCCGACGCGCGGGCGCTGCCACGGCACGTGCGGAAAACCGCCTGGCCGCCTACGACATTTCTTCTGGAAAGCTGCTCTGGGAAATCGGAGGACCCTTGGGCGACTCGCCGTTAGCCGAGGCGGGAACCTACTTCGTTGGCACGCCGCTGCCGGTGGCCGGCACCCTGTATGGCATTAACGAAGCGGCCGGTGAAATTCGACTTTTGGCCATCGACGCGGCAACCGGCGAAGTCGAGTGGCGACAGCAACTGGCCGTCGTCGAAGACGGCGTGCTCGAACATCGGGTGCGGCGACTGAGCGGCGCCAGCCCCTCCTATGCCGACGGCGTGCTGGTTTGCCCGACCGTGGCGGGCGCGGTCGTGGCGGTCGATCTAACGAGCCGCACGCTGTTGTGGGGCTATCATTACGGTCAGCCGCAGAACCATTTCGACGATCCCCTGGCAGTCGCCGCGGCCAACGGAGCGCTCGTGATGGGCCGGTTGGCATATGCCGGAGTCGGCAGCGCGGCCGACCGTTGGTTAGATGCTTCGCTCGTTATCAGCCAGGGACGTGTGCTGCTCACACCCCTGGAAGCCGACGAGTTGCACTGCCTCGATTTGCTCGAGGGGCGCGTGCATTGGAAACGCGCCCGCGGCGACAGTCTGTACCTGGCAGGTGTCTTCGGAGATCGGGTGGTGATCGTTGGTCGCAAGGGGCTGACCGCGGTCGACTTGGAACACGGCGAACCCTCTTGGCACAGCGATGCCGGACGGCTGCCGCCGGGCACGCAGCCGTGCGGGCGCGGTTTCGCCAGCGGCGATCGCTATTACCTGCCGCTGACCACCCACGAAATCGCCACCTTCGACCTGGCCACGGGCCGGCTCGTGGCGCGCACGCGGTCGCGTTCGGGCGAGCCTTTGGGCAATCTGATCTGCCATCGCGGCGCCGTGCTTTCGCAGGCCGCGGGCGCGGTCAGCCGGTTCGCGCAGCTCGAAGACCTGGAACGCACGGTGGCCATGCGACTGGAGGCTAACCCGGCTGATTACGAAGCCCTGGCATTTCGCGGCGAAGCGCTTCGAGAGCGTGGAGACTTATCAGGTTCGCTGGCGGCGCTGCGCCAAAGCTACCGCGGGGCCGCCGAGGAATCGACGAGGCGGCTATTGTTCGACGTGCTATTGGAAGCGATGCGCACCGATTTCCCGACGCAGCGCCACGCGACCGCGGAAGTCGAAAGTCTAGCTCGCTCGCCCGCCGATCGCTTGGCCTGG
>CAYSXM010000788.1:0-2595 GCA_964434905.1 uncultured Pirellulales bacterium
CGTGAATGGCCCGCTGGCCGCGCCACGTGTGGACGACTCTTTACACCTATGGCACGGTGTTCGTCGGGTTTCCGCTGCTCTGCCTGTTGGCCTATGGCTGGGTGCGCGGGTGGTTCTAGCAGTCCGCTGACAAAATTCAGCGGGCAGTTCTAGTGTCTGCCTGCGAATTTTCCACAGCGGCGCGACTCGTAGCGACGTTAATCCGGCCTGGTCTCGCACCTGTCAAGGCGTTGCTGAACAACCCCGAAACGGGAACGTTCGCGCAGAAAAAGCTGTGAGCCGGCCGCGCACGTGGCGATTTGGCCGCGCACCGCGAGCCTGGCCTAGTCAAATTTCGGCTAGACTAGGCGCGGTGAAACTGGCCGGCGTGAGGCGAACCAGACACGGTCGACGCCGGCTTACGCAGCCTTGCGTTTTGCGCGTCGGTGGAAGCCGATATTCTCGAGCGATTTATAGACTTCTTCCAAGGTCTTTTCCCCGAAATTGGAAATCGCCAGCAGGTCGTTTCGCGAACAATTGAGCAGATCGCGAACGGTAAAAATGCCACGCTCTTCCAGGCAATTGGTCGTGCGAACCGAAAGTTCGATCTCGGCCGTGCTCATTTCCAACCGGTCTTCCAGAGTCTTCAATTCATTGTCGATCATGCTCAGTGGAATGCGTGTCATGGAGTCCCTCCCAAGACAGTGTGGATAGAATTGAACCCTGAGTTGCCGTGGGCGACTGGGCGACCAGGCCCGCTGGGTTACGGTTGGTCGACGTCCGAATTGCGTTCTTTCTCGGGCGTTCAACCAATCGTCGGGCGAACCCAACTCCGCCCCGTTGGGCCGAAGTATAGCGTGGCGCAAGCGATGATCGAGCGGTGCGAGCCGCGCCGTGGTGCGAAGCAGCGTTTTGTCCGGGAAATGCGGGGGATTTTGTAGTCCAGTTCCGGGCCACAGCGGCCGCGAAGCCGCTCTGCTGGCATTGCTAGCATGCTGTGGGGTGCTCTGGCAGCGTTTCGTTACAATGCACGCACCCGCCGTGGCGGTGGCGCGGACCGCGGTGCGTGCCGCGACTTGTTCGCTAGCTGGTATCCCGTGCGAAGGATTTTTCGCTTTGCCCGATCCGCTGCTCGATCCACTGAACCCTGGCCAACGCGACGCCGCGGCCTATCTCGATGGTCCGCTGTTGGTGCTGGCTGGCCCCGGCAGCGGAAAAACCCGAGTGGTCACGCACCGCATCGCCAATCTGCTGCGCCATGGCGTTTCGGCTCGTGAAATCTTGGCGCTCACCTTCACGAACAAGGCGGCCGACGAAATGCGCCGCCGCGTCGAGCGATTGGCACCGGGCGGGGGAGTGTGGATCAGCACCTTCCACCGATTTTGTTCACGCGTGCTTCGCCAATATGCCGGGTTGGTCGGCTTGGAGCCGAACTTCACCATCTACGATTCCAGCGACAGCCGAGCGGTGCTGAAGGAGGTGTTGGGGCCCAGTTCGACCGAACTGCTGCACTATCGGCCCGAGCAGTTAGCTGCGGCGATCAGCCGGGCAAAGAACAACCTGCGACCGCCGCGCTTGGAAGAACTCGAAATACTGAGCCCCCTGGAGGCCATGGTGGCCGAAGTGTACCCCCGCTATCAGCGGGCATTGCTCGCGGCCAACGCAGTCGATTTCGACGATCTACTATTACACGTCGCGACGATGATGCTCGAACACGAGGAAGTACGTGCTGAACTCGATGCGCGTTATCGCTACGTGCTCGTCGACGAGTATCAAGACACGAACCTGGCGCAATATCGCATTGTTCGCGGGCTAGCGGTCGATGTTCCCAATCTGGCGGTTACGGGCGATCCCGACCAGTCGATCTACGGTTGGCGTGGCGCAAATCTGGGCAACATTCTGGATTTCGAGCGCGATTATCCCGGTTTGAAAGTCGTGCGCCTCGAACAGAACTATCGCAGCACGCAACGGATCTTGCGCGTGGCCGATGCCTTGATCTCGCACAATCGGCGACGCAAGCCGAAGAAACTCTGGACCGAGAATGACGAAGGGCGGCCCGTCTCGCTGACCTATTACCCCAGCTACAAACTCGAAGCTTCGGGCATTGCCGAGCGCATTGCAGCCGAGATCGGTCGAGGGCGGCGCCCCCGCGACTTCGCCATTTTCTATCGCGTCAACGCCTTGAGCAGGGCCTTGGAATTCGGTTTGCGAGAGCAAGGCCTGCCCTATCAAATCGTCAAGGGGCTGGAGTTTTTTCAACGGCAAGAGATCAAGGACATCCTGGCCTATTTGCGACTGCTGAACAATCCGCGCGACGATCAGGCCTTGCGCCGCGCGATCAATTCGCCTCCGCGAGGTATCGGCAAGGCCACCATCGATCGCCTGGCGCGGCATGCCGAGACCCGCGGACAATCGTTGTTCGATGCCGCGCGCGAGGCCGGCCTGGTCGAGGGAATTTCCAAGCGCAGCGCCGTGCCCGTGGCCCGCTTTGTGGCTCTGGTCGATCGCTGGTGTCTGCACACCGGGGGTTCGGTGCGCGATCTGTTGAAGCTGGTACTCGATCAATCGGGCTACCGGCGCTGGCTGGTCGACTCGAACGAGGCAGAGGATGAGGAA
>CAYSXM010000789.1:0-2594 GCA_964434905.1 uncultured Pirellulales bacterium
CTGCGTCACGAGCGAGTGCGGTGCGGGATCAAGCTGGTGCTGCTGTACGTCGCGTTCTGGCTGATGAGCCAGCCGTCCGATCAGGGCATGATCGGCTGGGAGTGGTGGGGACGGTTGGCGTTCAAGCTGGCGCCAGTTGTGGTCGCGCTCGCGCTTGACTGGGAGTCGCACCGCTCCCGGAAGGACCGCCAGCACCTTGAGTTGATCGGATCCAACCCTCGGAGCGGCACGGCGCTCCGGACGCCACCATACCCCAACCACGTGGCAAGCGGTATGATGCTCGGCCTGGCTTTCGACAACCCGGGGGCTTGGTCGGGGCCATCGAAACGGCACCCCGGGCGTGCGCGGGCCGTGATAGGAGTTACAAGGATGCGGGGGTTGGGGCGATTGTTGCAACGTCTGGGTCTTGTGACGCTGCCCCTAGGAATGGTGATGCAACTGACCGGAGGCCTCTCGCTGGGACAAATGCTGGTGATGATGGTGGCCGGCTGCTCGGCCTTTTACTTGGGGCGTATGATCGAAGGTTTCGCCGGCACCTGACCGTCATCGCTCACCGGGGCGGGCCTCAACACAACAACCACCGGCCCGAGGCACGCCGAATCAGCGCACCCGAAGTAGATACGGGGCAGGTTTTCTTCGCGCCTGCTGGCCCCCCTCCTATACTAAGTGCCGTGCGAGTTGTCCGCTCGCGGCGCTGCCCCTTGGGCGCGTGTCCGCCGTGCTGGCCCCAGGTCATCTGTCGGCCCCTTGCCAACCATCGACGTCCTCGTGCCCCAGACTGTGCGTCGCGCACCAACCGCCATGTGCCAACTCCAGGCTCCCCCGCCGACTCGCGCTTGGCCTACTCGGCTGGTCGGGCTGGCGTGCGCCGTGCTGGTGACAGTCGGGCCCTCGGTCGGCCGCGCACAGCTTGGCGTTTCCTCGTTCGACCCGTTCGAACTTTCGGAAACGGTTTACGTCGACGGTCTCGACAGCACGGGTCGCAACTATCTGGAAGCGGCCCAAAACTATGCCGCGGAAGGACAATGGACCGAGGCGATTGACGCCTGGGTCGAGGTGCTCGAGCGACACGGCGACAAGCTGGTAGCCCTCGACGACGATCGCTATGTGCGTGTGCGCGATCAGGCTCACCGGCATTTGGTTCGCTGTCCGACCGAAGCGCTTGCTCGCTATCGGCAACGAGTCGATCCGGCAGCCGCTAAGTGGTTTGCGACCGGCGAACAGGAGCACGTTCCGGCTTGGTGGCGCATGGTCCTCGACCGCGCCTACGCCAGTAGCTGGGGCGACGACGCGCTGTGGGGACTAGCGCACGTGGCACTCGAGCGGGGCGATTGGGCGGCTGCCCGGGCTTTGTTCGAGCAGTTGATCCCGCCCGCTAGTGATCTGTCGCCCCCCGATCGCTTGGCGTTTCCCGATCCCAGTTTTTCGCTGGCGGAAGTGCGCGCGCGACTGGTGTGGGTGTCGATCTCGCAGGGAGACCTTCCGCGGGCCGTCGGCGAACTCGACGCCTTTACGCGCTTGCATGCCGACGCGATGGGCCGTCTGGCGGGGCGCAGCGGAGCTTGGCACGAGCTTCTGGCGCGCGCCTTGACAGACGCCCACAATTGGCTCTCACCCCAGTCCGGCGCCGATTGGACAACGCTGGGGGGCGATTTCAGTCGCAACCGCAGCGCACCGTTTCCGGTGTCGGTCGGCGCCCTGGCCTGGAAACAGCCGCTCGAGCCTGCGCCCATGTCGGACCCTGCTGCGGCGCGCTCGCTGGGCTATCGCCCCCGCCGGGTTAGTGAAGACAACGAACTCTGTCTGAGCTATCACCCGCTGGTCTTGGGCGACTTGGCACTGGTAGCCGGCCCGCGCGGTATCTCGGCGTTCAACCTAGTCACTGGCCAACCCGCCTGGGGACGCAACCCGATCTTTGTCGATCCTGATCATGCTTCGGGGGTGCGTCGCGGCCACCGCGTTGCGTCGGACGTACCCAGGTTCACGCTCAGTGCATGGGGCACCAAGCTGTTCGCTCGAGCCGGCTCGCCGGTCACTTCTTGGTCCACCGACCTGCCACCGGGACGGACCCCTGGCTATTTGGTGGGGCTCGATCTGGCGCAGCAGGGCAAGGCCTTGTGGCCGGCAATCGAGCCGCCAGGTGACGGCTGGGCATTCGAGGGTCCGCCGGTGTGCGATGGGCGTTGCTTGTATGTAGCGCTGCGACGCAGCGAGGTTCGCCCCCAAGCCCACGTAGCCTGTTACGACCTCGACACGGGGCGCCGCCGCTGGCTGCGGTTTGTGTGCGCCGCGCAGACGCCCGCCCGTGACCTGACGGACGAGGTGACGCACAATTTGTTGTCCCTGGCACAAGATCGATTGTATTTCAATACCAATCTAGGGGCCGTGGCGGCGCTCGACACCGCACAAGGCGAGGTGCTGTGGCTCAACAAGTATCGCCGCGCGGGCCTGGGCGACCTGACCCGTCCAGCAGCACATTGGTATCGCGATCTGAACCCCTGCGTGGTCGCCGGAGACCTGGTGTTTGCCGCGCCCGCCGATACGCCCTCGATCCTGGCATTCGATAGCCAAACTGGCCAGTTGCGCTGGGAGAC
>CAYSXM010000790.1:0-2586 GCA_964434905.1 uncultured Pirellulales bacterium
GTCGCGTGGTGAATATTTCGTCAGTCCACGGCTTGGTCGCGTCGATCAACAAGGCACCCTACGTGGCAGCCAAGTTCGGCCTCATCGGCCTGTCGCGCGTAGCGGCGCTCGAATACGCCAGCGCCGGCAATCGCGATCTCGGTGGCGTCACCGTCAACTGCATCTGCCCCGGCTGGACCGAGACCGCCATCATCGAGCCGCAAATCCTCGCCCGCGCCGAGAAATTTGGCGGCGACCGCGCCGCCGGCGAGCGCGACCTCATCGGCGAGAAGCAACCCTCGCAGCGCACCTCGCGGCCCGCGGAAATCGGCGCGCTCGCCGCATGGCTCTGTCACCCCATCGCGCACAATGTCACCGGCACGGCCATCCCGATCGACGGGGGCTGGACCAGCCAGTAATGGCCGCCGACCAGAAACTGTAGATGTTGTGTTTCAGGACGTTGTTCGGCAATCGCGAAGCTGGTGGTAGGTAGTTTAGGGCTGAATGCGGTCGTTCATTGTTGTAGTACTTTAGCCAAGGCTTGAGCGCCTTGGTTCGATCCTGGTTGGTGGCGTAGCGTCTTACCCGCACCCACTCGCGCAGGCAAGTCTGGATAAATCGCTCTGCCTTGCCGTTGGTCTGAGGCCGGTAAGGTCGGGTAAAGCGCTGCTTGATATCAAGTTCGGTACAGGCGGCGGCAAAGTCCCGTGACCAATAGGCGGACCCGTTGTCGGTTAGCAAGCGTTGGATGTGCACCCGCTGGCGCTCAAAATAGTCGACAGCCGCCTTGAGAAAGGCGATAGCACTGAACTTGGTTTCATCCGGCAGGATTTGCACGAAGGCCACCCGGCTGTGATCGTCGATGGCCACGTGCATGACTTCATAGCCACTGCCGCGCCCGCCGATGCAAACCAGCTTCTTCGTGTCCATGTGCAGTAGTTCGCCAGGTTGGTCGCGCTCATAGCGCTTGATCGGCTCGGCTGGTGGCCGCAGGCGCGACAAGCCGATGCCAGCACAGATGCGCCAGACGCTGGTGAGGCTGATCTCAAGCGCCTGCGCAATCCTTCTCATCGTCCAATGACACCACCGGCGCAGGCGGCGCACCCACCGGGTCAGGCGTGGCCCGAGCGAGGCCGGGCTGTGATGCGGCCGACTGCTGCGATCCGGCAAAGCGGCCAAGCCACCCTCAATAAAGCGCCGACGCCACTTGCTTACCGTGCGCGTACTGACGCCCAACGCGGCGGCGGCCGAGCTTGCACCCCACCGCGACGACAGCTCATTTACGTGCACTCGCCCGTGCACCGTCAATCTGGCATTCTTGTGTATGTTCATCTGGTCGCTCCCCGGAGTTTCTGTTGTCTGGAAACACCAGTTTCTCCGAATCGGCCAGGTGAACAACCTATTGAAACATTACACGTAGATCGCCATTTGGCGCGCTTTTCCAAGGCAAAACGCGGATTCAACCACGAGTCCCGACACTTCAGGGCGTGCGCAAGGAGGGGTGAGGTAACGAACCGCGGTACCCTTTTGCTTCTGACACGAAAGGAAGCCGCTATGAGTGGTTCGCCCCTCACCTTGGAAGAACGTTACCTGATTCACGCCGGTTTTGTGGCCAAATTGCCGTTTTCCGAGATTGCCGTTGCGTTGGGCCGGCATCGATCGGCGGTCTATGACGAGTACCATCGCGGTCGTGATTCGGCGGGACGGTACTGTCCGCATCGGGCCCAGCGGCATCGCAACGCGGCCAGCGCGCGCAGTGCTGCCAACGCGCGGCACAAGCCCGCCGAAGACTGGCAGGAAATCAAGCAACAGATCAAGGCGGGCTGGTCGCCGGAACAAATCAGCGGTCGCCGCACAGCGATTCAACATCCGGTGCCGGTCAGCTTCCAGGCCATCCATCTGGCGGCCAAACGCCACGGTTGGGACCGGTGGTTGCATACCGCCCGGCTGCGCCGTCATCTGAAGCGGCCTGCCCGGCGCCGGTGGAACGGCTCCGCACAGTCGATCCACCGGCGCGCCAAGGAGGTTCTGCTGCGGATCGAGATTGGTCATTGGGAAGCCGATACCGCCATTGGCAAGAAGAAGGATAAAAAGCGCTTGTTGGTCATGGTCGAGCGGCAGAGTTTGTGCATGCAGTTGATGGTGCTCGAACGGATTGAGGCCGAGTCAACGGCGCGATCGATGAAACGACGCCTGGATCGCTGTGGGATTCCGTTTGAAAGTGTGGCCACCGATCGCGGTCCGGAGTTCAGGGCAACCGGCGAGGTCATGGTCGGCAAGGCCTTTGTCTGCGATCCTCGTGCACCAAACCAGCGCGGCACCAACGAGAACCAGATCGGCATGCTGCGCGTGGATTTACCCAAGGGGGTGAGCATGGACAACCTCACCCCGGCCAAGGTCAGGCGTCTGCAGGAAAAATACAACCACAGGCCAAGGAAATGTCTCGGCTTCCTGACCCCATACGAGGTAGCATTCAACTGCCCACCGCGTGTCGGGACTCGTACTTGAATCCGCGAAAATGGCCTGCAGGCCGCGCCAGTGCTTGTGTTTACTTCGACTGCTGCAGAGTGCTGCAACGGCACACGCCGCACTCAGTCCATCACAGCA
>CAYSXM010000791.1:0-2582 GCA_964434905.1 uncultured Pirellulales bacterium
TGGTTTCCCAGCAATTGGTATTCCAGCCGGCGGGCCAACCAGCGCAACTGCACCGCCAAGCTATCGAGCGCCGCGGGCGACAGCGTGCCACCCGCCTGGGCCCAGCGAATCCATTGCATGATCCGTAACGAGGTCGGAAAGGGTTCCCAACCGACGCCCGAGGCGGGGCGGTTTTCGGACACCCAGCGTTCGACGAGCGCGGTGTGCTGGGCCAATCGCTGTGCGGCGTCGTCGGCGGTCAGGTCTTCAAAGTAGTGGAGGTTGTACAGCCACAATCGATCGGCGGCCGGATCGTTCCAGCCGATGGGAAAATCGAGTTGCCGATCGACCCCGAGAAAGGAAAACCTGGCAGGGCCGAGCATCCGCTTCGTTACCGTCGGGGGCCGCACCCACGCACCGGACCACTGCCGGCGCGCGGGGGCGGGACGCGTATCGGGTCGGGGGTGCCACCAGCGCAGCCGCAACCGTCCGCTGATCTGGCGCCAGCGCAGATACTTGAGCGTGTGATAGTAGAGTAAGAACTTCAACCCACGGCTCGCCGCGAAACCCACCCGGCTGGGCGGCTACGGTTTCTCCAACAACACCAATTCCCACAAATTGGCCACGCGCAGCCATTCGACCAAATCGACCAGTGGATCCCACAGGCGGGACAACAGGCGGGCCAGCGGCGGCGCCACGGTAATGCGCCGGTGGTCGACCATTTTCCAGCCGGGAAACAACCGGCCCAGTTCGGCCAGTCCGATACCGCGCGCCTGGCGATTGATCGGGTTCCACACAAAGTCGTACCACAACAGGTAGCCACCGGGTCGGGTGACGCGCGCCATTTCCGCTGCGATACGAAGTCGCAAATCGTGATCCAGAATGGAAGTCAGCAGCATCGACTGGTGTACGATGTCGAAGGTGCCGTCGGGCCAAGGCAGTTGGTCGGCCGACGCACATTCAAGCTGCAAATAGGGAAACCGCTCGCGACCCCACTCGATGCGATCGGCCATCAGGTCGACACCGCACAGCGCTGCCCCGGCTTGCCCCCATTGCTCGCGGCAGCGCACCAACAGTTCGTGGCGGCCACAACCCACATCGAGAAACGATCTACCCGCCAAAGGCCACAGGCCATGGCGGCGCAACAAGCGCTCGTAGTCGAGCATGGTGCGTTGCCAGATGCGCAGGTCGCTTTGCCGGCGCTGCTGATCGAACTGGTCGAAACGCGCGGTGCGGCGCGCGTACTCCTCGCGCACTTGGGCCAGCACGCGTTCACGATCGTCGCCGGCAGCCATCGTGTTGTGTGTTCCGTGGTTTTAGCGCGGAGGATTCAGGAACTTCGTGGCGAGCAATCACACGTGTTGTGGCTGGGTGTGAGTCTTGTAGCTCTGGCCTTGGCCTGACGAGACCTACCTGTTCATGCTCTGGGTACTTTGGGTGCCCGACCTGCCGGCCGAGCGCTAGAGGTAGCCCAGCTCGCGGCATAAGTCGCCGATGTAGGGCATGATCAACTTCATTTCGGCCTCACTGAACCTGTTGACCCACTTGTCCGACACCTGGCGGTCGATTTTCTTGGCCACGAACTCGTCGATTTCCTTGGATTTCGGCAAGCCCATGAAATCCAACAATCGGGGGACGGTCTCCTCGGGGCGATTCACCACATCTTCAAATCGCACCTCGAGGTAGCGGTCGGCCGGTAGCGATCGCCCGACGCGACGGGCGGCCAAAACGCATTCGCGCCAGGTCAGTGCGGTGAACTCCAAGCGGTCCATGGAGCGTTTCAGGCGTTTCCAGTCCTTGATCTTGGGGCCCATGCTATAGCGAAACTTGCTACCGGCCAGCATGGTCCACACGGTGCCGGCGAACTCGCTGAAATAGGCAGGCAGGTCGGTCACCGGCACCTCGCGCACGCGCGCTGCCACCAACGACAAGAACGGTGGCCGAGAGCCTTTGCGCTGGGTCAGCGAGCTGTGGATCTCCCATTCCTTGGCCTGCGAGGCAGCCACCTCGCGACCATCGCGAATGATGTGAATGATGCGACCCCGGGGAAACACCTGGTTCACAAAATCGAGCGCCAAGGTATTGGCCTGGGTGCAGACCAGCAGTTGCTGCTTGTGCGACGCAGCCAGGAAATCGCCAAACTGCCCGCGGATATATCGTGCCACGCGCGGCGTAGCGCAGTCGGGGCCCAGGCAATCGTCGGGTTTCCAGGCGTTGCCGTGCCGCCACACATATTTCGGCCGCCGCCAGTAGGCCAACTGCGGATGCTGCGACAACAATTCCCCCAAGAAGTTGGTACCGCTCCGGGCGGCGCCCACTTCGCAGGTGAAATCGAAATCGCCAGGCGCCGCGCGGCTCATGGGTCCACCCGATCCAAGGGAAGGTCGATGCGGCGCCCCGTGGCGGCCGATTCCTCTGCGGCCAAGGTGGCCTCGGTCACGTTCCAGATTTCGTCGGCCGGCATGAAGGGCGGTCCGCCCTGTGCCACGCGCTGGACAAAACCGCTAATCTCGGCGGTGCGGCCCTTGTCTTGCGAGAAAAAGTTCTGCTTGCGAAACCGTGGCCAACCCTGACCCGACAACTTGCGAAAGTTGTCGAGCAGT
>CAYSXM010000792.1:0-2577 GCA_964434905.1 uncultured Pirellulales bacterium
GCTTGGAATGCGGAGGGGAGCGCCTTCGCCAGCGCCTGCGTGATTGATCATCTATGGCACCTGGTCGAAACCGGCTACTACCAGCGCCAGGCCGGGGCCTATCCGCCACACACCTGGGTGCTGCCGTCGATTGTGGATCACACGCACTACAAGGCCGCTTATTGCGGACTAGAGTATTTCGACAGCGACGCCTATCCGGAACCATATCGCGGCCGGTTGTACCTGGGCAACATTCACGGCGGCGCAATCAATGTCGACACCCCCACCCGGCGCGGCGCCGGTTACCAGGCCACGGCCGAGCCCGATTTTCTGGTGGCCCACGATCCATGGTTCATGCCCGTGTCGCAAAAAACCGGGCCCGACGGTTGCCTGTATGTTCTCGATTGGTACGACCGCTATCACTGTTATCAAGATGCCGGGCGCGATCCGGTGGGGATCGATCGGCTAAAAGGTCGGCTGTATCGCGTGCGGCATGGCGAATCGCCGCGGGCCGGTCGTTTCGATCTGCGCCGCGAGACATCGGCCCAGTTGGTGGCCCGCCTGGCGAGCCCCAACATCTATTTCCGGCAACAGGCCGGGCGACTGCTGGCCGAGCGCACCGACCCGGCGACGCGCGCGCTGTTGAGCAACCAGATTGGCGACCAGCAGGCGCCGCGCGCCGCGCGCCTGGCCGCGCTGTTCGCGCTGCTGGGAACCGGCAACATCGACGACGAACTGCTGGCGCAATTGCTGGTCGACGCGGACCCCGCGCTGCGGGCCTGGGGGGTACGCGCGGCGGGCAATGCGGCGAGCCGCGCGCTCGATACGGCCGCGGCCACAAGGCTGGCAGAAGACCACGCGCCCGAGGTGCGGTTGCAATTGGCCATTGCCACGGGCAAGTTGCCCGACATCGACCGCCTGGGAACCTGGTTGCGACTGGTCGAGCGCGCCGGGACCGACGAGCTGTTGCAAGCCATCAGTTGGCAGCCCCTGCGCCGGCACATGGGCAGCGATCCGGGCCGTGTGGTGGCCTGGGCAACCACGCTCGGGCCAAAGAGCCAGCAGGCGCTGCCACGCGTGCTCGCAGACCTGGCCGGGTATCTGGCCGCGGAACGAACCCACCACGAGCACCTGGCCACGCTGGTGCGCTGGTTGGCCGACGAACGCACCGACTCGGTCGCGGCGGCCCGCGCGCTGTCGGGGCTGGTCGAACGGAGCCTGACTGGCCAGCTCGATCGATCGGCCGTGCTGGCGGTGGTGCGTGCGGCCGCGCCCGCTGCGGGCTGGAAGCAACTGGCCGACGACGACGCGCGCCGTGCCGCGTGGCTGGCCTGCTTGGTACTGGCCCGGGAACCGGCCGTGCAGGCCGTGGCCCAGCAGTTGGTGGCCAATCGCCAGGCGCTGGCCGCCGACCGTCTGCTGGCGCTGCGTGCCTTGGTGGCCGCCGACGGGCCCGGCGCCCAGCAGTTGGCGGTGGCGCGGTTGGCCGATGCCGAGGACGCACTCGAAGTGCGCCGTGGCGCGCTAGCGGCATTGGCGCAGGTCGATCGCCAGGAACTGCTCGACGAGGTGCTGGCGTCGGGTGCGGCGGTCGATGCGGTCTTGGGCGCCGCGACGATCGACGTGTTGACCGAACGCCCCGCCTGGCGCACGCGACTGGTTGCGGCCGTAGCGGCCGGCCGGCTGCCGGCCCAGGCGCTCAATGGCAACCAGGTGCGCAAGCTGGCTCAAGGGGCCGCGGCGCCGCTCGTGGCCGAAATCGAGCGGCTGTGGGGCGAGGTCCGCACCGAGCGCAACCGGCAACGCGAAGAGGTCATCGACGACATGCGCGAGCTTTTGGCCGAACGGCCCGGCGATGCCCGCGCCGGCGTGGCGGTGTTTCGCCGCGTGTGCGCGCCGTGTCACAAGCTGCATGGCGAAGGCGCCGAGGTCGGTCCCGACATCACACAGAATGGCCGTAATTCCTACGACCAGTTGCTGTCCAACGTGTTCGACCCCAGCCTGGTGATCGGTTCGGCCTATCAAGCGCGCACCCTGGTTACCACCGACGGGCGCGTGCTGGCGGGTTTGCTGGTGGAAGACAGCCCCGAGCAAGTGGTGCTGCGCGTGCAGGGGGGGCGCACCGAGACGGTACCTCGCGCGGCGATCGACACGCTCGACACCAGCGCCCTGTCGCTGATGCCTGAAGGCCTGGAGACGCAGCTAACGCCGGCAGAGCTGCGCGATCTGTTGGCGTATCTGGTGCTCGACCAGCCGCCCGACCATCCCGCGGCCAAGAAGCTGCCCGGCGCGCCGTGAGCAGTCCGAACACCTCAATCCACCGCCATCCCCCCAACCCAGAACCCCCTGTCCTGCATCTGATGGAACCGGAATGATCGGCTGCGGGGGTTAGCATAGACCCTCGCGGAGGACCGTTTCATCCCGGATTATTCATGAACTTCGTTGCGAGGAGTCGAAGGTGTTGTGGCTGCAAGGAAAAACGTGATCGGCCCGCGCAGCGTATTGGTAAATACGAGAGTCAGGGCCGATTGCGGCTTGACGCGGCGGACGCGACACGTTCGGCTCCGCAGCAGAAGGCTCATGAATAATTCGGGTTCA
>CAYSXM010000793.1:0-2569 GCA_964434905.1 uncultured Pirellulales bacterium
GGGGGTGCTGTCAATCGACCTGGTGCTGAAGGAATAGTGGCGAGTTCCAGCAGCCCGTCGAATTCATCAACGGGCGGCTAGGACAACGACCCTGGTCGATGTTGCGTGTCGAGTTGCGGTATTCGTTCGGACTTGAGCACCAGACGGCACGTGACGCTGGATGTGAAGAACTCTCGCGTGAATCGGTTGTGTAGGCGCTGCACCACGCGAATCGGCACCCGCTTCAGCCAATCGAAACGAAACGGGCTTTCGGAAACGATGCGCTCAAAGCGCTTGATGGTCATACGGTTCAAGCCGCCTTCGACCTCGCCGAACTGCTGGGCGCCATCGTGCTTGAAATCGGCTCGCCAGCGCATCAGGGCCCGTTCCGTAAACAACAGGTGCGACCACGGAAAGATGGAAAACAAATGTCCGCCGCGCGGGTGCAGCCACGGTGGCCCAAAGGTGATCCAGACGCTTCCGCCTGGCGCGATGAGTTCACTGAGAACCTGCAGGATACCCGCCGGGTTGTCGAAGTGCTCGAACGCATCGCACGACACGATCGTGTCGGCTTTGGCTGCTGCTTGCTGGCAGAAAAAGCAACGGTCGCCGACGCCCTGGCGGCGTGCCCATTCGGTGGCCGCGTCGAGCACACTTTATCGCGCGTCGACCCCAATGACGTAGCGGGCACCACGCTGGGCGATTTGAACTGCTTCGCGTCCCTCGCCACAACCAAAATCGAGCCCCACCTTGTCGAGCAGGTCGTGCTGAATGGCGTCTCCGAAAAAGACGTCGAGCTTGCCCCGGTTCTCGTAGATCGAGCCGGCCTCGCCCAAAAACCCCTGCTGGAAACTCAGGCGATTCAACAGCCGGTATCCCAGAGTACCGCCGATGATGCCCATCGCTTCTCGTCTTCCCTGAACGGCGGCAACCAGCATTTAAAGGTGTGGCAGGTACCAGGATTGTACCGCGACTCGCTCTCGCGAGGGCGCACAATTCTGGAAGCTCGCCTGGTGCCCCGCACATCAATTGTTTGGGTAGCTGAACTGACGTGTTTGCGACAGCGGTTGCAAATTGCGAGGGGGTCAGGTGCCTGTTTTCGGTCGACGGAAGTTGGTTGAATGCAGTGCGTGTGGACCGAAAAAAGTTCCAGACCCCGTCGTTGCCATTCTCCTGAGCAGGGTGGGGAACGGCGATAGGTGACCCATGAAATTGCTATCGGCGACAGCAATCGAAGGGGCGCTGAACGCCATTACGGCAATAAGGTTTCGGCCATGGACCGGCCAACCTCGAGGGCACATTGAAACTGTGGATCGCGCACGAGTTCCGACAATTGCGCCGCCACGAGTGCGGCACGCTTGACGCCAGGAGCCAAATGAGCACGCGGAGAAAAAGCCAGGCCTTCGTAAGATACTTCCAGGCGATCGGCCCCAGCTACGGCGACCGACAGACTGGCCGGGCCGGTCGGCAAACTCCAGCACACTCGTACCTGCGTGACTTGCGGCTCTCCTTCGGCGGCGCGCCGAGCGACGGCGCGCACGGTTTGACGCGGCGTGGAGAACTGCCAGGCGATTTCGCGACCGGCGGCCACCTTGCCGCCCGATGGCTGCCAGCCGAGCGTGCTGGCCAGCCAACCGACCAGCAACCAAGCCTGCGGCAGGCCGTGGGGGCCATGGTCGATTTCGACCAAATCGAGATTGGCCAGCGCGCCAGGGGCGACACGATCGTCGAGCGATTGTCCAATCAGTCGGCGCCAGGGTCGCAGTCGTTGCCAGCCGAGATCGGCAATAAACTGGCGACCACCGGGCCGATTGGCCCAAGTAGACGTCGCGACGACACCCCGGGCGGGTTCGGCCCAGCCGACGCTTTCGTAGATTACTTGCTGGCACATGGGCGACAGCTCGTCGAAGATGGCTCCGCCCAAGGGTGGGGCCTGAGGCGAAACCCACCACAGCGAGGTGGGCAGGTCGCCAATCAACAGCGAGCGTGCCGCGGCAGCCAACCGCTGTGTCGATTGTGGACCCGCGGCAATTTTTACGTGCTCCGAACAAACCTGTTTGCCGGCCCCCACGCCATGGCAGAGTGCCGAGACATAGGCTTCGATCTCTAGAGGCGGCGCCGGCGCCTCGCCCACCAATAGCAGCACGCGCGCAGGATGGCTCTGGGCCACCACTGCCAACTCCGCCGGAAGGTCGGCCGCCAGTGCCTCGGTGGCACAATAGACGACAAGATTCGACATGCAAGCGCGCGTCACCGTTGAATCGTCTCCGGTGGTCGAGTCCGACTCTGACCACAGTCTGGCCAGCTCGCGTTCGAGTGCATCAACATCGACCGGGCGCGGAGGGCTGGCGACCAGATCGACCTGGGAGTCGTTCATAGAGTTCTCCAACGTCGACCATCGGCTTCGATCAAACGATCGGCCTCGACCGGTCCCCAGGTGCCAGCGGAATACTCGGGCAGCCAGCGCGCGCCGGCCACCTGCCAAGCGTCGAGCACCGTGTCGACCCAGGCCCACGATGCTTCCACGGCGTCGCGCCGCATGAACAGGGTGGCATCGCCGGCCATCACATCGAGCAGCAGCCGCTCGTAG
>CAYSXM010000794.1:0-2565 GCA_964434905.1 uncultured Pirellulales bacterium
TGAAAATCGATCGCGTGATTAGCGTCGCCGAAATCGGCAACGTGCAAGCCATCCACCCCGGCTACGGCTTCCTCTCGGAGAACGAGCACTTCGCCGAGGTCTGCCGCAGTTGCCAAATCGAATTCATCGGACCATCGCCCGAGGCCATGCTGCGGCTCGGCGACAAAAATGAAGCCCGCAAACTGGCCCGCCAGGCCCAGGTGCCGGTGGTGCCGGGTAGCCCGGGGTTGATCACTTCCGAGGCCGAGGCCCTGGCCGTGGCCCGCGAGATCGGCTTCCCCGTGTTGATCAAGGCCTCGGCCGGTGGCGGTGGCAAGGGCATGCGCGTCGCCGCCAACGAACTGGTCTTGAAGAACGCTTGGCAACAAGCCCAGGTGGAAGCCCAGGCGGCCTTTGGCAATTCGGCCGTGTACTTGGAAAAGTACATCGAGCACCCCCGGCACATCGAAGTCCAGATGCTGGCCGATCACCACGGCCAGGTGCTGCACCTGTGGGAGCGCGACTGCACCATGCAGCGCCGCCATCAGAAGCTCATCGAGGAAAGCCCCGCCCCGTTCCTGGCCCCCGCCACGCGCCAGGCCATGTGCGAGGCCGCCGTGCGGTTACTGCAATCGGCCCACTATACCAATGCAGGAACCGTCGAATTCATCGCCGATCGCCATGGCAACTTCTACTTTATCGAAGTCAACGCGCGCATTCAGGTCGAGCACCCAGTCACGGAATTGGTCACGGGTATCGACCTGATCAAGGCCCAGATTCGCATCGCGGCCGGGGAACCACTGTGGTTTTCCCAAAGCGATGTGGTCCCCCGCGGCGTGGCGATCGAATGTCGCATCAACGCCGAGAACCCCTATCGCAAGTTCCAGCCCTCGCCCGGGCTGATCACCAAGCTGTCGGTGCCGGGTGGCTTTGGCGTGCGATTCGATTCCCACGCGCACGAGGGATACTACGTGGGCCCCCACTACGATTCGATGATCGGCAAGTTGATCGTGCATCAGCCCAACCGCGAAACCGCGCTGGCCTGTCTGCAGCGCGCCCTGGCCGAACTGCGCATCGAGGGAATTCAAACCACGGTGCCATTGCAACAAGAGATTCTCCGCCACAGCGCGTTTTCCACGGGCGACGTCGATACCACGTTCATCGAACGCACGTGGCCCAGCTAGAGCTCCGGCACAGCTTCGTCTTGGAGTTGAGTCAATTCGCAGAGCACTAGTTTTTCACTTGGCGCCCAACCACTTACGTGTTGGGCAGTCGTGCTTCGTCACCCCAAATTCTTGGTGTGACAAAGCACTAGGTGAGCCGAGTGCGATTGCAGTTTGACACAGCCGACGCGACACCATCGGCGCTGCGAGCGCTGGTAAGCTGAATGGTTCGGGCGAATTAACTCGGGGGGCCACGGCCTGCACTGAATTGCGAGGGGGTCGACTTGGCAGTTCTCCGGCTCCCGGGTGGCGGCACCTTCCGCAGAGGTACCCTGGGATCGTAAAATACCCCCGCTCCGCCCCTTGGCGGCGGAACATCGGCATTGTCACCTGCCGCGCTTGGCCAGCCGTTCTGGGCGAGGCGCTACTGAGGAAACCATGGATTCGGAGCATCCGCTTTCGCACCCCCGCCATGCCGATACCCCGATTCGCCGCGTGGCCATTCTGTTTGCTGGCGGACCGGCCCCGGCGGCCAACGCGGTGATTTCCACCGCGGCCGTGTCTTTCTTGCGCAACAATATCGAGGTGCTGGGCATTCTGCACGGCTACTCGCACCTGGTCGACTATACGCCCCAGCGGCCCTGGGAAGAGGGCCGGCATTATGTCCAGATCGGTCATCATCTGCTGCGCCGCACACGCAACACCCAGGGCATTCTGCTGGGAACCGCCCGCACCAATCCGGGCAAGCACATCAGCCACCCGGACCATCTTCGCGATCCCGAGCGCGCGAAGCCACTGCACGCCGTGCACGCGGCGTTGGTTTCGTTGGGGGTCGACGCATTGATTTCGATCGGCGGCGACGACACCTTGAAGTCGGCCAACAAGTTCATGGCCTTCCAGCAATACCTGGAACCCGGTGCTCCGCGAATTCCGGTGGTTCACATTCCCAAGACCATCGACAACGACTATATGGGCATCGACTTTACTTTTGGATATTTCACGGCGGTTGATTTTCTGGCCACCGAGGTGCGCAATCTGTTGGCCGATGCCGAGGCCAACCGCAGCTATTACCTGGCGGAAACCATGGGGCGCAGCGCCGGCTGGTTGGCCTATGGCGCCGCCATTGCCGGCGAAGCCAGCCTCGTGATTAGCGTGGAAGACATTACCGGCAGGTTCCAAGACACGGAAACCGCCGTGGTTCAGGAAACCGGCCTTCCCGCCGACCGCAGGGTCATGCGCATGGAGGAAGTCGTGCGCCGTATCGTGGCCACCATACTCGTGCGCGAGGAGCGAGAGCGCAAGGAATTCGGCGTCGTGGTGCTCGCCGAGGGGTTGGCCGAGTTCCTGCCCAGCAGCTACCTGGAAGGGATCGGTCGAGACGAGCATGGGCACATCGCCATCAGCAAGGTCAACCTCAGCAGAA
>CAYSXM010000795.1:0-2561 GCA_964434905.1 uncultured Pirellulales bacterium
AACTTGGTAGCCGCCGCCGTCGATGATCGTGTCGATGGTGACATCGAATTTGTGGGCTCCGGTGCGGACGTCGGTGGCATCGCTAACCACAAGATGGCCGGCGAACAACGTGCTGGTTAGCTGGGCATCTGGGAAACCATGCCGGATATATGCGGTGTCGAGTCCGCCGGGCGTTTGATTGCCGGTCCAATTGAACGGATCGTTCAAGTCGGAACTGGTGTTCCAGAACTCGCGGCGCGGAATATCGAGCGACACATAATCGCTGCAAGCGGCGATGGCGAAAATATCCGCCGCCGAGGGGCGCACGCGACAACCGAATCCGCACAGGTTCCCCATCACGGCATCGGCCCCCACCAGATGGTCGAACGGGTCGAGCATGCCGCCCCGCGCGTTGAGCGCCATGATCGCTCCACCGACGAAGTTGGGATCCACGTCGAAATCGAGGTCAACCGAGGACTCGTTCACCGTTCCACTGTGCGCGCCGTGAATGCCCACCGAGTGGCCAACCTCTTGAAACGCCACGGTTACCAGGTCGAAACCGCTCTGGGCCAGGGCGGGTGCCGACGCCACGGCGGGGCCCTTGTAACCCGCCTCAAACCTGTCGGGTGTCAGGCCGTTGAACCGCGCCATGATCTGCGCGGTCGACAGATCGCGGGCCAACACCTGATCCATCCGATATTCTGAATCGTTGGCCGGCGAGGCGTCGAGATACCAAGGCCGTCCGAAACTGGGCGCGGGGTCGGGCAGAAACCGGACGGTGGCCTCGACGATCCGCCCGTCTTCGACCACGATGCTCGAGGGAATGCTTTGCCCGATCGACGCACTATTCGCATCCCAGCGATACTTCAAGGTCAGCGTGTGGTCGTCCTCGATCATGTCCTCAAATACGCTGGCCACATGATCGATGATTCCGATCAGCAGCAAGCCGGCGGGGTCGGTCGCCGGATTGTCTCCGATGTCGTCGTAGTCGAGCACGATATGGATTGCGCGGGCCGGCGGCGCGGCACTGCAGGCGATCATCAACGCCAAGCCGGCAACCGTCGCGAGCCGCACCGCGCGGTGCCGCGTGATGCAGCGGCGTGTGATACGGCCGGTAAAGCAATTCTCCCGCGCGATAGACATGCCGCTGGTAACACCCATGCGAAGACTCCGCTCGCGAGACAGCCCGTCGACACCTGGCTATTTGGCACACGCCGCATGCCGCCCCCTGGGCGGACAGAGGTCACGCGCGGCTCTGGTGTTGACATTACCCCAAACACCACCGGCGTGAAACAGGATTCCGGCGGTGAAGCAAATGCCGCTTTGGCCCGGACTGTGGCAAGCGATGGCCATGGGTCCTGATCCGCATGGCGGAATCGGTGGGGGGTGGCTAACCAAGATGGCTTGCTGGCGCGCCGTTGCTCACGTGAATCGATCCGAAAACCCACGGCGCGGTGCCAGTCATTCCGGGCTTTCGAGCGACGAATCGTCGCTACTGCGAGTATGCAGCGCATGCCACACGTCGAGGTCGGTGCCGTCTGCGAAAAAGTTCACGGCCGCGTCGCAGCGCAGCACGTGGACCCCCCGTGGGTGTTGGCTGCGGGCACCACACTTGGCATTGATTTCATTGTCGAGAACTCCCTGCGCGCAGCCCATTTCAGGCGGATAACCTGGTTGCAACCGCGCGTACAGCGCCGCGCACCCAACAATTTCATCGCGCGGAGACTCGCGCGGGTTCGGTCCGCCCACGTCGCTGCGCCGGCCGTGCCGTGCGGTCAGACTGGCGCCTACCTGACCCAACGCCCACGCGCCGCGCGGGTCGATTTCGTCGAGGCCCGCTCTGATTTCATCGACCGCGATGGTTTGTGAAAGCCCATCGGTAATCTCCTTGAACTGGATCGCACGATTGGCGCCGCCCACGCCTTGCCCCCACACGGCACTATTGTCGTGTACCAAGTCCTCGCCGCGAACGATAAACCCTCCCACGCACGGCGCCCGCTCTTGGGTTGACAATTCCACGCAATCGGCGTCTGGCCCGACGTTCAACGCGTAGTTGCCACGCGCATAGGCCACTTCGAGAAGGCCCACGCCGCTGCCTCGTCGGTAGGGCCGGTCAGGCGAAGCGTAGCTATCGCTTGGGCAGACCAGATTTGGCATCCAAGCTTGCCGCCCCACGGCGTTCGCCGTATGGGCACTAGCACGCGACATGTCCATCCGTGCCGACAGGTCGGCACGTTCGAGGTAAGGCAACAGCAACACCAACCAGTTGGCGAACACGGTGTCGGCTGCCACGTCGCCATAGCGTGCCACGCGGTCGATCACGCCAATCGGCAATTGGCCACCACCCAAGGGCTCGCCCACCGGTGACCAGATCACTGCCGGTGGCAGCGAACCGTGCGCAGCGTGATAGGCCTGCAGCGCCAATCCAAGTTGGCGCAGGTTGTTGGCGCACTGCGTGCGCCGGGCCGACTCGCGCGCATGCTGCACGGCCGTCAACAGCAGACCCATCAGCAGGCCGATAATCGCGATCACCACCAACAGTTCGACAATCGTCAGCCCGCGCAGAGGGCCTCGGCCAGCCC
>CAYSXM010000796.1:0-2556 GCA_964434905.1 uncultured Pirellulales bacterium
CGGCAGTGCGCGACTACGACGAAGCGCTGCGTCTGGCACCGGAAAACGCCCTGGCGTTTACGCGCCGCGGCGAGGCGCACTTGCGGGCACAACGTTATGCGTTGGCGGCCCGCGACCTGCGCGCGGCGATCCGGATCGATCCCAAAAGTGGGCGGGCATTACTGAACGCGGCCTGGCTGATGGCCACTTGCCCCGACGAGCACTTCCGCGATTCCGAGCGAGCCCTGAAGGCGGCCGAGCGAGCGCGTGAATATGGACAACAAGACGATCCCCGACTGTGGGAGACGTTGGCCGCGGCCTATGCCAGCGCGGGCGAATTCGAGCGTGCGATCGAGGCGCAGCAACAGGCGCTCGAGCTGGCAGGCTCCGCGGATTCCGCCAGTCAATCGCGTCTGTCGCTGTACGAGCAGCGTCAACCGTACCGCGAGTCGCCAGGAGAGCGTCACACCGCCTTGCCGGCGCCCGCGCGGCGCCAGGCGGGCTGGACGGGCCGAGCAACGGTTCGATAATCGGTTCCCACCGCCGGGGCAGGCGTGCCCAGGTAGAGCGCGGGCGGTAGCATTCCCGCCAGGAGCATCGCATCGTGACACGGCCTGTCAGCGCGGTACGGGGCTACCCAAGTCTTTTCGTGGCCCGACACGGAGTGTCGCACCGACAGCGACGCCAGTGGGTAATTCGCCTGGCAGCCGTGTTGCTGTGCCTGGGGCGAATGGGGTGGGACACTCGCTACGTTCTGGGTGGCGGGGGCCCTGAAAATGTCTTTCTGGTGGTGAATTCGCGCAGCGGGGCCTCTTTGGCCGTGGCGAATCATTATCGACATCTGCGCCGCGTGCCCAACGAATTGGTGTTGTATCTCGACTACGAGCGGGTGCCGGAGCAGGTTGATGTCGAAGTATTTCGACAGGAGATGTTGCTACCCATCTTGCAAGCGATCGCCGAACGCGGACTCGCGAACCAGGTAGATTACGTGGTGTATTCGACCGATTTTCCCTACGCGATCGACTGCCAGGTCGATGTCGGAACACGCGTCTTGCCGCGAACCATCACCCCGATTGCTTCGACCAACGGGCTGACCTTTTTGTGGCAGATGGTGCTTGCCAAGGATGCCAACTACCTGGCGCTCAACAGCAATCAATACAACCGAGTGCGTCCGGGAAAACCTCTCACCCCTTCGCATGGCTTCCGGAGCTGGTACGGGTGGAGTCCAGATGGCCAGGTGCTCGAAGCCGGCGGCCCGCGCTACTTGCTTTCGACCATGCTGGGAGCCACCAGTGGTCGCGGCAATTCGCTGGACGAGGTTCTGGCATGTTTGCAGCGCGCGGCGGGCGCCGACGGTACGCGGCCCAAGGGAACGTTCTACTTTACCGAGTCGGGCGACGTGCGCACCACCACGCGCGCGGCAGCCGTCGAGCCGGCCAGGCGCGCCCTCGATCAACTTGGTCTGTCCGCGGAGATTGTGTCGCAGCCCGTGCCTTCGCGACGAAAAAACGTGCTGGGACTGACCATGGGCGCGCCGCAGTTCGACTGGCCTAGATCGGCCAGCGAGTTTTTACCGGGTGCCTTGGCCGATAATCTGACCAGCACGGGGGGCGTGCTGCGGCAGCAGGGCAGCCAGACACCATGTACCGAGTTTCTGCGGCACGGCGCGGCGGGTGCGTGTGGAACGGTGACAGAGCCATATGCCATTGCGGAAAAATTCCCATCGCCATTTTTACACGTGCACTACGCTCGAGGTTGCACCTTGGCCGAAGCGTTCTATTCGTCGATTTCTGGCCCGTATCAGTTGCTGATCTTGGGCGACCCGCTGTGCCGACCGTGGGCCATCGGTCCGCAGCCAGTTTGGAAGCAGCCACTGCCTCAGAACGCGGTCTCGGGCGAGCTGGCGCTAGTGGCCGAAATTGCACCGCAGAGCCCGGCGGCCGACCGATGCGAATTCTTTGTCGATGGAGTGCGGCGAGCGCAGCGCGCACTGGGCGAAACGGCGGTGCTCGACACGTCATCTTGGGCCGAAGGTCATCACGAGCTGCGCGTGGTGGCCATCGAACGAAGTGAGTTGGAAACCCAAGGTCGGATTGTCGACGCAATTCAGGTCGTGCGCAGCCCGCGAAGACTGGAAACTCGGTTGACCTCCGGCCAGCAGGTGCGTTGGGGAGAACCGGTGCAATTGGACGTGGCCTGCCCCGGAGCACAACGCCTTGTATGCGCGCAGGGAAGGCGCGTGTTGGGTGAAATCGACGGCGAGTCGGGCAACATGGCCGTGGATAGCACCACGTTGGGCCTCGGGCCGGTGCGACTCGACGTCGCAGCGTGGTTCGGGACGGCCGAGAACGATCGAGTGCGCGCCGCGCCCGTGGAATTCGAGGTGGTTGCGCCGGCGCTTTGGCCGGCTTTGGCCGGGCCTCCGCTCGGAGAACTAGCGCGGGGCCTGTGGCTGGTGTCCGAGGGAGCAGCAGGCGTGCCCGTTCACGATTTGAAAAAAACCTCTTGGTTGTCAGACGCTGGCGTGCGGGCCAACCAGCCCTATCGGTTGACGGCGCTGTTCGACGCGCGCGGCCC
>CAYSXM010000797.1:0-2554 GCA_964434905.1 uncultured Pirellulales bacterium
TTTCCTTGCAGCCACAACACCTTCGATTCCTCGCGACGATGTTCATGAATAATCCGGGCCTAGGTTTCGTCGGCCGAGAGCCCCAGTTGGCGCAGCTTGCGATACAGGTTCGAGCGATGCAACCCCAGGCGCTCTGCGGCCAGACTCATGTTGCCCTGCGCGTCGCGAATAGCGCGGCGGATGTGTAGCACTTGGAAAGCATCCGTCGCGGCGGTCAAGGTGCCAGTAAAACTAGCCGTTTCGGCCTCCAGGGCAGAAGCCGAGACCGCAAAACTGAGGTCTTCGGCTTCGATCGTGTCCTTGCCCGACAAGTAGACCAGTCGCTCGATCAGGTTGCGCAGCTCGCGCACGTTGCCGGGCCAATCGTGTGCGTCGAGCTTGCGACGTGCGGCGTCGGAGAGTTTTAGCTGGCTCCGTTTAGCCCGCGCGCTGTACAAGCCCAAGAAGAATTCCGTGAGCGGCCAGATGTCCTCAGGGCGTTGTCGCAAGGGGGGGATTTCCAGGGTGACGACCGTGAGGCGGTAATACAGGTCTTGGCGAAATCGCTTTTGTCGAACCAGGTCGGCGAGCGGCTGGTTGGTGGCGGCAATCACCCGTGCATCAATGGCGATGGACCTGGAGCCTCCCACGCGAACCACGGTCTTGTCTTCCAGCACGCGCAGCAGTTTGGCCTGCCCCGCCAGGCTCAAATCGCCGATTTCGTCCAGGCAGAGCGTGCCCCCCGCGGCGGCTTCGAATTTGCCTGGCCGGGCTTCATGAGCGTCGGTAAAGGCACCCTTTTCGTGTCCGAACAGTTCACTTTCCAAGAGGGTCTCGCTGATTGCCGCGCAATTGACCGCCACGAACGGGAGTTCGCGGCGTGGCCCGCCATAGTGAATGGCCTGGCTCACCACTTCCTTTCCAACTCCGTTTTCGCCCAGCACCAGCACCGCGAGATCGGTTTGTGCCACGCGGCGCACCGTCGAACGCAGCGCCTCCATGGCCGGACTGGAACCAATCAGTTGCACGCGCTCGGCCGCCTGATCGGCCAGTTGGCGTTGATTGCGCAACAGCACTTCGCGATGGTGCGCGTTGCCCAGCGCCACGGCAGCATGCCCGGCCAAGGACACCAACCATTGCTCGTCGTCGGCGCTGAACGTGCCTGCTAGATGATTGAGGACCTCGAAGACCCCCAGTCGTTCGCCGGCAGGTCCGTCGAGAGGTACGCACAGCAGGCTGTGGGTGCGGAACCCTAGCCGCGCATCGACCGTATGATCGATTTCCGAGACCTCGGCCTGATCGGTTACGCGTCGCGGCAGGCCGGTGCGAAGCACCTGGCCCACCACGCCACGATCGTCCGGTACGCGCAGTTCGCCGTCGGGAACCCCCAGCGCGGGTCGGCCGACGAGTTCGTGCCGAGCGCGATCCCACAGAAAGATACTGCTTCGCTCGGCATCCAACAGCCGCGTGGCGGTTTCGGCCAGATCGACCAGCAGGTTGGCCAGTGGCTGTGGCTGCATCCAACGCCGGGTGGCTTCGAGCAATCCTGCCGCGCGCGCGGCGAGTCGCGCCGAGCGTTTCCGGCCCTCTGCTACCTGCCACGAACGTCCCAGTGCCAATGCCAGGCCCGCCAGCACCTCGTTCGATGGTGCCGCTGCGTGGGGTGCGGGACCACCGCCTTTGTTCACTTCTAGGCACAGCAGGAGATTGTCGCTGCCGCGCGCCATAAGGGGCGCGGCCCACCACGACAACTGGCGGCGCCACCGCAATCCATCTAGAACATCGGACACGAGCTCCGCGGGGGGCGAGGACGGGGCCCCCCAGCGTTCCAGAACCACTGGCCCCTGTGCGCCGCGCTCTACTACCGCGGCTGTCGAGGATCCCCAGATTCCGGCCAATTGGGCCAGGCACTGCTGCGCCCACGCAGATCGGTCTGACGCCAGATCGGCGGTCGCTAGCCAGCCCCAAGCCAGGCACGCATAGCTGGGGGCACCTGCGAGTGCCTCGGGAAGTGTCGTCAATTCGGTGATCATCTTGGCCAGATTGTCTTGATTTCAGGGCGCTGTTCAGATGGCCTGTTGCAATTCTTCTGGAACCTCGCCTAGTCTATCGTCCGTAGGTGTCAAATCGGCTGCGGCGGCGCCAACCGAATCTTACCCACAATGCCTGCGGTGCGGCATCGGTTACCACGGGAGTGCTGACTTTACAGTCAGTGTGCTTAAGCAGGAGGGGGAGAGTGGGTGTTGGCGGCGCGTGGCGCGGGGCTCAGAAACTGGTTCGTTGTCGGAAACGCGGCTCGCGGCTATTCTGCCGACCACGTGTCGGCGTTGCCTGGCCAGGTGCCGCCCGTGCCTGAGTTATGAACTTGAAAAAAGGATCGAAGCGTCATGGGTCTGTTTGACGGCAAGCGAGGGTTGATTCTAGGCGTGGCCAACGAGCATTCGATTGCTTGGGCGATTGCCAGCTTCATTATGGCCGAAGGTGGTACCTGTGGATTCACCCATGTGCCCGACCGCCCTGACGACGAGCGTCAGCGCAATCGCCGGCTCGTGGCTCAGTTAACAGAGGCAGCGCC
>CAYSXM010000798.1:0-2554 GCA_964434905.1 uncultured Pirellulales bacterium
GCCGGATTCTTGCTCCAAGGTTGGATCGACCAAGGCTGGCAAGGTACCGGGATCGAACCAAATGTTCGGATGGCCGAGCACGGGCACCAGGTCCTAGGCCTCGACCTGCGCGCCGGCAACTTGGAGTCGTTTGCTCCCCAAGAGCGCTACGACGTGGTCAGTTTTGTGCAGGTGTTACCCCACTTTGTCGAACCGCTTCGAGCGCTGCACGCGGCCGCCGAAGCGACTTCGCCCGGCGGGCTGTGGCTGATCGAAACCTGGAACCGGCGTAGCCTCACGGCGCGTCTGTCGGGCCGCCGCTGGCACGAGTACAGCCCTCCTTCGGTATTGCACTGGTTTTCGCCCGACGAGCTTGCCAGGCTCGTCGCCAGGTTCGGCTTTCGCGAGTTGGCACGAGGCAAACCCCGACGCCACATTCAAGTCGGGCACGCCAAGAGTCTACTGGCTCATGTGCTGGGCACGGGCCCCCTGGCGCGCGTGGCGCGTGCACCTCTCGGTTGGCTGCCCGACGATTGGGCCGTGCCCTATCCGGGCGATGACCTGTTTTGGATGGTCTGCCAGCGCCCGGCCTGAGCCAAGCGACCGGGTATATTCCTGCTGCCTGCTGCAGCACGCGGGGCCATCGCCTGGCTACGGCCGATAAGCACGATAGGCAATTGCCCTTCTTACAAATGGCGGCTGCGCGGCGCCCGGCCCTTTGATCGCGTACCACAAGATCTCGTTCAACTCAAAATCGTTGACCAGATCGTATTCGCTGAAATCCATTTTCAACGAACGCTCGGCTCCATAAGCGATCGCTTGATTTCGGGCCGTCACGTCGATCTTTGCCTCCTCGTGCGCAAAAGGCGTCAAATCAGCCTGATTCGTGAACGAGCCAAACATGGGTGTCGCCGCCGCATCGAACTGGCTCAGCGGCGACAAACCCAGAATCAACTCGATCGTCCGCAGCATGCTCACCGTGGAGTACTGGGTGCTGTCCAGGTGGCGGCGCTTGACATACGGGCTGATAACCAGGCCCACCGTGCGGTGTGCATCGATATGATCGGGCCCGTTCTGTGCGTCATCCTCAATGACGAAAATCGCCAGCTTGTCCCAATACTTGCTGTGCGAGACGGCTTCGACCAGCCGACCCAGCGCTAGGTCGTTGCTGGCGACGCACGCTTGGGGCGTGAAAGAGCCGGGTCGCGTCCCGCGTGTGTGATCTTCGCCCAGGCTCATCACCATCAAGTGCGGCAAGTTGTCATGCTCGCAATAGCCCTCGAATTCACGCAGAAACACCGCCACGTTGTCCGTATCGCGAACTTCTTGTCCCTTGACCGCGGCCACCCCATAGTCGGGACAGATATGCCCCACCAGCCCGGGCACCGCACTCTCCATCTTGTCGGGTCCGTCGGCCTGACTCACCCGTCGGCCATACTCGCCATAGCTGCGATACGCCAGACCCGCCCGCGCCGCGGCGTCCCAGATATAGCCCGATGGTCCCGTCGCCAGGCTGCGTTCGTCGTCGTCGTCGACTCCTTCGCGTCCCGAATACGTTAGGGCCCAGTCGCGCGCTATATAGTCGGTGTTGTACGCTTGGGTCGACCACGGATGACCGTCGCGCGATACCTGACCATTGCAATACAAGTTGTCCAACAGGACATACTCGGAGGCCAGCTTGTGGTGGTTGGGTGTAATGGTCTCGCCGAACAAGCACAGCGCCGGGTCCCCTTCGCCCCGCGGCATGTCGCCGAACACCTGATCGTACGTACGGTTCTCTTTGATGATATAGATCACGTGCTTGATTGGCGACGGGTCGCCTACTCGCGTCGGAATCGCCGTCGGTTCGGTCGACGGCGCGCCCGTCAGCAATTTGTCCGAATAGGGGCAATTGCGATACACCGCCTCGGTATACGCCGCGAGTTGATCTTGCGCGGGAATCGGCACGATCGACAGCGCCCCAGACAACGTTGTGCCAATGTACGGGAAGGGTAACTGGCGGCGTTCCGCCGGAGGCTTGTCGGCGTTCGTCGCGTCGCCATCACGCGGGAAGGGCGGGTTGGGTTTTGTGCCCAGTCCTTTGCCCACCCCCACCAGCAGCGATTTTCCATCAGGTGTTACCGCCACCGAAACCGGGTACCAACCGGTTGGAATAAACCCTTCGATCTGGCTTTCTCCCGATTCCGCAATGTCGACCACGGCCACGCAGTTGTTGTCGGCGTTGGCGACGAATAGCCGCTGGCCGTCGGGCGACACGGCGAGTGCGTCGGGTGTGCTGCCTTCGGGCGCCAAAGGAAACAAGGTGGTCATGATGGTTTCCACGACCACTCCCCGGCGGGTGTCGATCACCGAAACGCAATTGCTCGAAGCACAGGCCACAAACAATCGGTCGTCGGTGGGGTGCAGCGCCAGTTGGTTGGGATGTTCGCCGACCGCAATCTTGTCCACTACGCGCAGTGTTTCAGGGTCAATCGCCAACACCACGCGGCCGGCCCAGTCCGACACATACATCCGCGCGCCATTCCGGGCTAACACGACGTCGTAGGGGCGACCACCGATCGATTGCGACGCGACG
>CAYSXM010000799.1:0-2551 GCA_964434905.1 uncultured Pirellulales bacterium
GACCTGGGTGCCGAACGTGCGATGCACGCGATCGACGACTTCCAGCGTTTTGTCACGTGTCGAGCCACCGGCGCCGTAGGTACAAGTCACGCAGTTGGGCCGAAAGGCCATGAGCGTGGGCAATTGTGCGAACAGTTCGTCTTCGCCGGCCGAGGTTTTGGGGGGAAACAGCTCGAACGACAGGCCGAATTGGCCAGGTCCATAGGCGCTGGCAAGCGTCATGGGGCCGTGCTCCCTAGGGGATCGCGTCGGGCGTGCGACTTGGGCCGTTGCCGCCGACCGGCCAAGAACCTGCCCGGTCGTGTGCCGGTTTAAAGCATCAATGGATCGCCACTGATCACGCGCTCGTCGCGAGTCAGCTCATACATGTCACGCAGCAATTGGATATCGCAAGGGCGCTGCTCCACCTGGCGACGAGCAAACATGCGGGCTTGGGTCGAAATCATCACGTCGGGCGGGGTCTCCGTCACCTGGCCAAACAATCGTGCATAGTTCACGAAGCTGGGCACGTTGGTGGTGACGAACCCGTAGACCATGCTGCACGCGCCGATCGTCTTGCCGGTGAAAATGCCGGTATTGATCGCCGTTTTGGAATAGTCGCCAATCATCGCGCCGATGAATTGCATGCCGGTGGCCACACGCTTGCCTTGGTAGTCCATGTTCACCAGGCCATAGGTGTTCTTCAAGTCGCTGTTGCAGGTGCCAGCGCCCAAGTTGATCCAGCTACCCAAATAGCTATGGCCCAAAAAGCCGTGGTGCTGCTTGTTCGTATAGGGCTCGACGATCGAGGCTTCCACCTCGCCACCAATCTTGGTGGTGTGTCCCAGCGCCACGCCGTCCTTGATGGCGGCATGCTCGAGCAGTCGCGCCCCACGCCCCACGTGGGCAGGGCCACTGAGAAACGCGAATGGCCCCACCCGCGCCCCCGCTTCCAATACGATCGGCCCGCGTTGGCTGTCGGTCACGGCGTGCGGACCCAGCAGGGCTCCTTCGGCGGCGAACACGCCGGGCGCCAGCTCGCGATACTCGCCGTGTGCCAGCCGATGTTCCAGGTTCTCGTTGAGAATTGCCAGATGGTGCCGAACAATGTCGTGCGGATATTCGAACAGCGGCAACTCCAGGTCGAGCCGCGGCAAGGGTGCCTTGGCCACCAAACGACGCAGATCGTCAGGCGTGGCAGTTGGCTCGGGCGCCGGGGTGCCCCGGGGCAGCACCGCCATCGCCACGCGATCTTGCGCCTTCACCAGGCAGGGCTCTCCGGCATCGCACAAAGTTTGCAGGTGACGAATCGAGCTGATCGACGGCACCAGCGCCGCGTTGACCAGCATGCAAGGTCCTTCCGCACGCAGAGCGGGCCGTGGAAAATCGGCCGCCAGAATCGCCTGCAGGTGGGGCCGCGCATGCCACCCGACGGGTGGCCCCAGGTTGTCGGCCAGGTCGATCAGGCGATAGCTGCCACAGTGAATTGCGAACGCGGCTCGGCTGAGAGTCACCGGATAGAGTTGGGTGACCTGTTCGTCTTCGAACAGCACAATGTTCATACAGGCGGTTCCAAGATCTCGTTGTCGATCAGCCGCGTGTTTTCCACGCGGGCCGCCACCAGGGCCACCGACCGTTGGTCCAAACGTTCCACGGAGGTCAGCCTAACCGGATCGACGATCGCCAGATAGTCCAACCGCACGTCGGGCTCGGAGGCCACCAGTTTCCGCATGGCAGTGGTTAGCTGGCCCACGTCGCGGTGGCCTGCGGCGAGCAATTCCCGGGCCAGGCGCAAGCTTCGCGACAGCACTAGCGCGCGCTGTCGACCGGCAGCGGAAAGATAGACGTTGCGCGAGCTGAGCGCGAGGCCGTCGGGCTCGCGCACGATGGGGCAGATACGCAGTTCGATGGGCAGATCGAAGTCGCGCGCCATTTGGGCCACCACCTGGCACTGCTGGTAGTCTTTCTGGCCGAAATAGGCCACGTCGGCCTGGCACAACTGGAACAGCTTGAGCACGATCGTGGCGACGCCACGAAAGTGCCCGGGCCGGCTGGCGCCCTCCCAGCCTTCGGCCACGCCGCCAATTTCGACATAGGTCGCATGTCCCGGGGCATACATGCTGGCCGTGGTGGGGGCGAAGACCAGGTCGACCTTTCGCCCCGCCAGTGCGGCGAGATCGGCTTCCAAGGTGCGAGGGTACTTCTGAAAATCTTCGTGGGGGCCAAATTGCGCGGGGTTCACGAAGATCGTAACGATCGTCAACCCGCACTCGGCCCGCGCGGCATCGACCAAGCTCAGATGGCCAGCATGAAGCGCGCCCATCGTCGGTACCACGCCCACGCGCAGGCCCGCGGCGCGCGCCGCGGCCACCTGGCCACGCAAGGCGACCGCCGTGTCTACCACGAGCGGAAAATCCTCGCGGGGCTCGCGAGGCGTGTTAGACGAAAAAACTGTCACGAACGACCATCTCTCACGAAAAGTATTATCAAATCCTGCCCCTGTTGGCGCGACGCCAGACCGGGCAGGAACTCCGCGGGCGCCGGACCGACGGCCCATATCTGCTCAAGTTCG
>CAYSXM010000800.1:0-2549 GCA_964434905.1 uncultured Pirellulales bacterium
GGTTGGCCAACAGACCGGGCCCCAAATCGACCACGGGCAAGCCCTCTCGCTGACAAAACTCCGTTACTTCGTCCACCATTTTCAACCAAATGCTCGAGGGATCGTGGCGAAAAATCACCACACCCAACCGCGCACTGTGCGCCGTGCAGGCCAGTGCCAGCAGCCGCAGTTCCTCGCAACAAAAACTGAAGTCGCGTGCGAGATCGGGCATTTCTCGCTGGTCGAATCGAAACGTCGCCGGGTCGGGCGTGACCACGTTGTCATTCATGGTCATCAGCACCAGCACGACCTGGGGCCCGAACCGCGACGCCACGCGTTCGTAGCACGCGCGCTCCTCGCGCGAGCCATAGCCCGGCAGCGCGAAATTGAGGACCTCGATCGCCGGCCACTGGCCCGCCAAGGGCGCGCGGCCGGCTAGCACATGTTCCAGTTGCCGTGTCACCACGTCTTCGTCGCGCACACCCGTGCCAAAAGTAAACGAATCGCCCAAACAAGCGATCCGCAGCGTGTCGGGCGGGCAGGCCGTTTGTCGTTCGCTGTCTCGATAGCCATCGGAGTTCATCTGGGCATCGACCACAAAGGGCCACGCCCGCTCGATCGGTGGCACGGCCGACAGTTCGCGGCCGCCTTGCGCCAAGCGCACCTCGGCGATCTCTACTGCGCCGGCCGCGCCCCCCAGATTGAACACCAGCCGTGCGACGGCCGGCGGGGCCACGAGCGGCAACTCGATCGTCAGCGGCGACAAACCTGGCGGTAGATCCAGCCAAACCGGTTCGGCCAGATGAACGGTCGCATCGTCGACCCGCACCAGGTGCACATCCATGCGCCGCGGTCGATCAATGCGCAGCTTGAAGCTCGCCTGCAATGGGGCCGCATCGCGCAACGGCAACGCGCCAAACGCCGCTTGCACACGCCAGGGATGCTGTTCGTCGGGCACCAGCACTTCGGCCACCATCGCGGCGGCGCTGTCGGGTGGGAAGCGCGCTTGCACCGCGCCGTCGTCGTGGCTGTCAACCTTCCAGCAACGCTGGCGGGCGTCGTCGCGCGCGAAGTAGCCCCGCTCATTCGACGGATAGAGTTGCCGTTGCACCAGGCGCGGCCGGAAGCGAAACACCATGCCGGGCTCGGCTACCTGATTCATGGCCAGCGCAATGGTCACGGGCACCACCTCGGGCGGAGCAACAGTAAACGACCTGGCCAAATAGGTAACCGCGCCGTGGCGCTTCCATCGCGGCAGCAGTCGCCAACCAATCGAGCCGCACACCAGCAGCAAGCTGGCGGCCAAGAGTAACTTGAACCACCATCGATCAAATCGCGTGGGAACTCGAACCACGGAGTATTACTCGATTGCCAGATCAGCTTGAAACGGTTCCGGCCAGCCGGCCTGAACCAGCAATGGATCGCTATTGTAACAGTTCAGGTTGACCTCCCCTGGCGGCCTGCGTTTTGCGCCCGTTTCGGCCGCGAATGTCGAATTCTTGAAGGATTTTTTATTATTGTAACTGATTTCATGGCATGGACTTGTGTCGAATGGTTTCGCAATTGGTAAACTTTTCTGTTTGCAGGCCTGGGTTTTCTCGTCCAGATTGTCTTGTGGACTTCCTGCGCTACGACTTGCGAGGGGTAGCGGGTTGGACCACACCCCCAGTCGTTGGCGCTGGCCACGGGCCAGGTACCCTAGCCTGCTCGGCAGCGCCCGGGGGGGCGCCACGGGGCACCGCGACACGTTTTCAATCAGGATGCGATCCGCTTTGGTTTGCCGGGCTAGGCAGCGTCGGGAGGGCGCGCCGTGGTCAGGCCAGTTTTCGCCGAAGGTCAAACTTCCATGCGTCGAGGCATTTGGTGTTGTGTCGTAACGCTCTGGGCTGCCACGGCCACTGCGCAACAGGCCGAGTATTGGACCAGCTATCGGCTGGACTATGAAACCGTTTACGAAGAGCGCCAAGCGACCTATTACCGGGTCGACCACGAAACGGTTTACGAAGAGCGCCAGGTCACCAGCTATCGTCCGGTGTGGGAAACCGAAACGCGCGAACGCCGCTATACGGTGGCCAAACCCGTTAGCGAAACCTCGGAACGCGAAGAGCGCACCAAGGTCATGCGCCCCGTGTGGGAAACCCAGGTACGTGACGACAGTTACGACCAAGTGCGAACGGTGTATGAGACCGCCGAGCGCGAAGAGCATTACACCGTGGCACGCCCCGTGTGGGAGACCTCGGAGCGCGAAGAGCAGCACGTGGTCCGCCGCCCGGTTTATGAAACCGTGGAACGCGACGAATACTATACCCAGGTCGAGCCGGTGACCACGATGCGCACCGAGTACGTGGACCAAGGCGCCTACGTTGATCAGCCGGTCTATGTCCCCGGACGCCAGCGAAACCACCTCGAGTGGCTCCCCCGCGGCAATGCACTAGATCCCAGCAGCGGTGCCACCTACTGGCGCCGCGGTGGTCTGGCCTGGGTGCCTTATCAAAGCGCTGGCCGCGTCGATGTATTCCGTGCCTATCAACCCAACGTCGTGGCATGTCAGGTGCCGCAAACCACCTACG
>CAYSXM010000801.1:0-2546 GCA_964434905.1 uncultured Pirellulales bacterium
GTCGTTTTGCCAGGAATCGCTATCTTGAGCCTCGGTTGCCAATATGCCGTGGCCAACCCAATCCGCCCACGGCGGGGCCAGGCATGGTGTGCCAGGCAAGCCGATGGCAAAGGAAGGACGCCATGCCAGGAGTATGGGCCCTAGTTGCGCTGGGATGCGTGGGTGCGGATAGCTCACCCGGTTTGCCCATGCACAGGCGAGTTACCAGCTACTATCAAGCTGCCGGGTCGGGTCAGTCCACTCGTTGGCCGGGGCCCGGCGACGACGCGGTTCCCCCCTTGGAACCCATTCGCCGCGCCTGGCGCGCGCACGAAGATCAACCCTCGGCCACGGTCTCGCCACGTGTGGCCGCGGCGGGCCCCGCGTCGGGTTCGTGGTCGCAACTTCCACGGCAACCGCTCACCCCATCGCACGAGTCGCGTCAACCGCCTTCGCCGCGTGAATTCGATCGCGGCACCGGCCTGGACGAACAGCGCATAACAACGGTCTTTACTCTGCCTGATTACGACGTTGCCACCGAGGGCCGAGGGTCTCCCGCCAGTAGTGCCTATCCGCCCGAGCCGCGTTACGCCGATCGACGACGTACGGCACCAGCCGCCCCGGGCGAGCAAGGCTTTGACGAATCGTTCGACGACGACAATTGGCCGACGACTTCTCGCACACGGCACACGGCGTCGTTGGGCAATACTCGTCCTCGCATCGGTGGCACCAGCGATCAAGATCCAAGCGACGACGCTGCCGCCGACCATCGGCTAGAACGCCGAGACACACGCCGCCTTGAGCCAGCCGACGAGCCGGCCCCGCGCGGTACCCGTCGCACCGATACCACGGCGGCCGACGCTGGCCCCCCCTTGGCAGCAGCCATGCTGGCACTGTTCGCATCGCTCGGAGGCAACCTGTACTTAGGTTGGACCCACGCGAACTTGCGTTGGCGCTATCAAGAAATGCTCGATCGGCTGCGTTTGCGGTCCACGCGACACGACGGCGATAGCGACCATGCGCTGCGGCGCGAAACGCGCTTTGTTACTCGCCGACGCGTCGAGCGCCACGAGGTTGGCACCTCGTAGTCGGGCTGTAGCTGGGGTGGTTCCCCGCAACGTGAGACGCCGTTCGAGTAACCAGGGCGCCTGCCATGTTGAGTGTCTGGGCAACGTGCGCCGCGCTGGCCCTGGGAGCCGCCTTGCAGGAAGAGGTTGCCACCGTGGCGGCGGCCACCATGGCCTTCGATGGCCGGTTGTCGCCCGCCTGGGCCTGGGCCAGCTGCACGTTGGGCACTTTGGCGGGTGATTTAGCGTGGTTTTTCGGTGGCCGGCTGGCACGGCACGCGCCGCTGCCGCCGCGCTGGGTGTTGCGGTGGGCCTCGCCTTCGAGGTTGCAAAGTACCCAGGCCTGGCTGGCACGGCGCGGCTGGCCTTTGTTGGTTATCAGCCGTTTCTGGCCAGGAGTACGCGTGGCGGTGCAGTTCGGCGCCGGCTGGGCCGGTTTCGACACCCCCCGCGCGATCGGCGGATTTCTGGTCGGCGCGCTGGCCTACAACACGCTCTTGTTTGTCGCGGTATGGTGGGCCGGTGCGGCGGCTGCCCGAGCCTGGCCAGGCCACACCCGCTGGTTTTTTTTGGCGGCCCTGGGCGCTGCCGGGATGTGGTGGATTACCCAACGTTTGTTGGGTCGCTGGCTATCGCGGCAGGTGGCCTAGCACGTTCGCCACGGTTCGGCACGGCGGCCTTGGCTGCCCCCTGGCGCGTCGTGGAAATCGCTGGCGCGCTGCATCGGAACACGGCACCCGGCGCTAGCGGTTGTGGCCATGAATCAGCGCCATCACTTCCGCGCGGCTCGACATGTTCTGCCGGAACAGTCCGCGTAGTGCCGAGGTAACGCAAAGACTTTCCGGCTTGCGCACGCCGCGAATCGTCATGCAACTATGGCTGGCTTCCAACACCACCGCCACTCCCTTGGCCTGCAATTCGTCCATCACCAGGTCGGCAATGGTCTCGGTCATGCGCTCTTGCACCTGGGGTCGTTTGGAAACCGACTCCACCACTCGGGCAAACTTGCTCAAGCCCAGCACCTTGCCCTGGGGCACATAGCCAATGTGGGCCTTGCCCTGAAACGGCAGCAAGTGATGTTCGCACATGCTGTTGAAGGAGATATCTCGCACCAACACCACTTCGTCGCACTTTTCGGTAAACACCTTTTGCAGGTGACGACGCGGATCGTCGTGTAGCCCGGCAAACAATTCGATATACATGCGCGCCACGCGGGCGGGCGTCTCGCGCAGCCCCTCGCGGTCGGGGTCTTCTCCCACGGCCGCTAGAATCTCGCGTACGGCGCGCTCGAGGCGTGCCTGGTCGACAGGCGATTGGGAAACATGCTGGGCCATGCGATGACTTGTCTGCTGGGGGCTAGTGAAATCCGCAGGTGTGTGGCGGCACGCGCTCGTTCTCCACCCGAGTTCTTCCGTGCGCGTGCTTCCACGAGGTTCCCGTCGAATCCGGGCCATAGGGACTAGTTTAGGCTGAAATCGGGCGGAAACGAGGGGCGCCCCG
>CAYSXM010000802.1:0-2537 GCA_964434905.1 uncultured Pirellulales bacterium
GGCACACCTCGCACGCGACGAACCTCGGCGTTGGCACCGTTTCGGTGTGGCCGCTACGCCGTGGCGGTTCGATAGCGCCACACCAGCAGGGCCGCCACCACGGCAAACAGCACCGAGAAACCAAACCACACGGCACGCCGCTGGGTAGATTGGGCGACCTCCGCGCGCTCCAACTCTCTGCTACCGGGCAGCGCATCTGGCCTAGGAACCAACTGCGTTCCATCCCACTTCATCGTCAACGGATCTCCCACGCCACGCGAATCGGTAACCGGCAAGCCCACGGGCAGGTTCATGCCGGCCAAAGTGAACGTCTCGTCGGGAATCTTCTCGTTCAGCGAGATCACGCGCACATCGACGACTTCCTCGGATTCAAGTTGTCCGTCGATCTGTTGCCGATACTTACAGCGCGTGGGGAACCAGATGCCACTGGGTTGGTGGACCTGGCCTGTAGCTTCAATCCGCGATTCCCAAAATCGGCCGCCCGCCGTCGATGCGATCTCCGCTCGCTTCACGGCATACTGTTCGCTGGGCGAGATCCAGTAGGCCACCTTCTGGCCCTTCTTCATCGTAATTCGCACTAACTGGCACTCGACCCCATCGAGCACTACGGTCTCGACCGTAGTCTCGGTGCGGGCCGGGTTCGACAGAATCGCCGTGGGAACCGCGGCGTGCAGTGCCCCACTGCGAACAATGTAAATGCCTAGCCAGCGAAGGTCGAGTTTCGCATTCTGTGGAATGTGAGACATCTCATCGGCGCGACGTGCAACCGCGCTGCTGCGAAACTTCTCTGGCTGATCATCCGCCGAAGTCTGCAAATACTCCTTCGGTGTCGAGACCTCAACAAATCGCGTACCCGCCATGGGGCCGGTGATCCGCGTCGAGTCAGCGCGCCACCGGTCGACCGACAGATACGAGTGCGATCGGCCCGATCCACCTCCGCCCGATGTCGGCGCGGCGTGGACTTCGTAGGCAAATTCGATCTCGTACGACACGATCCGGCGCCGCGCATCGAGCACCTTAGTCTCCAACTCCAGCGGTTGGGCCACGGCCGACTGCGCGAGGCTGGCAACCCACAGCAGGAATAGCCGACGTGAAGATCGAGTCATAGTGTCACCGGTTTCACACTAGGAACAAGGCCTCAACGTGCCACGGCACCACTACGGAGTACAAACCTGTGTAATCTTGGTTGCGATCTTGTAATAGGTCGTCATGTCTTGAATCTCATTACACGTACTCATCTGCGCATTGTAGTCGCAATTCGTCGTCGAATAGCAATTCGCCAAGGCTGTACCCGTGACACACTCAGTGTTGCCAGATGATTTGGAAGCGCAACCGAAGTATTCCGGAAACACGTGGACCGCAACCGCAGTCTGGCCGGGAGCCGGAGGACATGGCGCGCACAGATGTTCGACGGCGTCCGGATGCGTGCAAAGCTCCCAATGTTTTATGGTATGCGGGCAACTGGCCCAGGCCCGCACCGCGAACGGCAAGCACAAGAGCGCCACCACCGGCGCCACTACGGCAAATCGGTTCAGTCGGACTCGCATGATCTGCTCCTTGGGAAAAAAGCGTCGTCCACAATCGTCCAAACAACCCAGCCGGTCAAAACGCGCGGCTATTCAAACACTACCCGCAACGCGCGGCGCGGTTCGCGCACACTGTTCGTTTCCAGCACCACCTCGCCTTCCTCCCGATCTGCCGGCCAGTTTTCCGGCAGGTAGGTGACCACGATTCCAGCAGGATTCTCCAGCACATCCACATCGAGCCCCGCGTGCGCCGCATAGGCATTCACGATTTTCGCCGAGGAGCCCTGATGCCCCGTCGGCTGAAACCGCAGCTCCGCGGTCTGTGGATCCGAGCCACGACGAAACTTCACGACTTCGGGTAGTACGTCAAAATCGGCCAGAATGTTCGCGCGCAAGGTAAGTTGCAGCACCAACAGGTCGCCCGGCAGGTCGGTTACGCGATACATTACCCGCAGCCGCGTGTCCGAGGGGCCATGCCGGGTACCGATGCGCCACGTCGCGGCAACGGTCGCCGATTCACCCGGCGCCAGCGATTGACGAGAGAGCTCGGTTGTCGAGCAGTCGCAATTTCCCACCACCCGCTCGACGAACACCGCTGACGACGAATCGTTGCGAAGGACGAATTCATGCGCTAGATTCGCGTGCTGTGGTTGATCTCCAAAGGCGTGTTCCGCGGCGGACGCTTCAAGCCAGACCGGTGCTCGCTCGGCAGCCGAAAAGGCCGCCACGCCAGACAACACCGCCGACAGTCCGGCGAACCACAGAAGCCAAACCCGCGCGCGGGGGGACTTAATATCCGCTGCCGAAATATCCGCTGTCGAAATATCCGCTGCCGAACGGATCGCCGGAGCGGCCAGGTAAGCCTCGCCACCCTGGGCACCTAGCCTGTGCGCCGCGACCGACTGTGTGCCGGGGGGGGGGGGGCGAAATCAGAAAGCGGATCGTGCATGGTTACCCCCCGAGTCAGACTGACTCTATCACCCAAAAAGTTGAAGTCAAGTTTTTTTGCTT
>CAYSXM010000803.1:0-2535 GCA_964434905.1 uncultured Pirellulales bacterium
GGTGGCCGCGGTGCTGGTGCAGGTGGCTTGCTTGTTGACGCTGGCGGCAATCGCTTGGCGCGGCAACCTGGCCACCTGGCTGTTGTTTGCCGTGGCGTCGATCTACTGGGGAGCCGGTCTGGCGGCGGGCCCTGCCTGGAATACCTGGGTGGGTTGCATGGTGCCGCTGGTGGTGCGGACTAGGTACTTTGCCTATCGCACACGGGTGGCGCAGGCCACGCTGATGGTCTCGTTTCTATTGGCAGGCGCTCTGTTGCAATGGGCCGCGCCGCGCGGTTGGAAGTTGCCCGTGTTTGCGGTGCTGTTTTGCATCGCCGCCGGGGCGCGGCTGGTGTCGGCCACACTGTTGGGCCGCCTCAGCGAGCCCCAGCATTTGCTTCCTATTCCACGCCGAGTGACCTGGTCCATCTGGTGGAGCCGCGCGCGCCGAGCGGGCGACGGACGGATGCTGTTGTATTTTCTGGCAGTACAGGCAGCCGTGCAGATCTCCGGCCCGTTCTTTACACCGTTCATGCTCAAACAGTTGCGATTCACCTATGGGCAGTTCGCAGTGCTCACCGCCTGCGCCTATTTGGCAAAGGTAATCGCGCTGCCGGGCTGTGGCCGCCTGGCCGCGCGGCACGGAGCACGTGCGTTGCTGTGGGCGGGGGGCCTGGCGATCGTTCCCGTGGCAGGCTTGTGGTTGGTCTCGCAACAGTTTGCCTATTTGCTCGCCGTGCAGGCGGTGTCTGGCGTGGCTTGGGCCGCTTATGAACTGGCGGTCTTCCTGCTGTTTTTCGAATCGATCCATGAAGAAGAACGCACCAGCGTATTGACCACTTACAATTTGTTTCATTCCCTGGCTACCTTGGGCGGATCGCTTTGCGGAGCGGCAATTATCTTCGGCGCCGGTCGGACGCCTGCTGCGTACCTCGCCGTGTTCGGTCTGTCGTCACTTGTACGATTGGCTGCTTGTGGGTTGTTGGTCACGTTGCCGGCACACCGGGGAGCCGAAGTGCCGACGGTGGCGCTGTCCATGGCGAATGCGCGGGGGCGGTTGCCCGTCGAGCGCCCGGCGGTCCGCAAGGCTGCCTAGCAGGCCGTTCCAGAATTCGAGGCGCCTGCGTCGTCGCATGCATGCGATGGCAAATGCCAGGATGGCGTTTTTCAACGGACCGGCTAGGTCTACCGGCGCCATAGTGCGGCGTGGCAGGCGGCTGCCGACCCAGTGGCGCGGCAAAGGTCGCCCCCGGTGTTGTTTGCCAGAAAACGGCTCCCACGAACCCGATGAGCCGCCCTACCTGTCGGCCGGGCGATGGATTACGATAAACGCGTCGCATCATTGGGGGTGCCAAGCCGGTGGTCGCGAGGCGGTAACTTGTTTCCGCGTGCGGTTTCTGGATTGCCAAACCATCGGTTTGAGGAAATTGCCTGACCATGTCGGATGCATTTTTGCTAGGTGGCTGCCGGACACCGATCGGTAAATTCCTGGGAGGGTTAGCGGCCCTGCCGGCACCGCAACTCGGCGCGCTGGTCGTGTCCGAATCGCTGCGCCGTGCAGGTCTGGCGGCGGAACGGGTCGACGAAGTTATCCTGGGAAATATTCTTAGCGCCGGGCTGGGCCAGGCTCCGGCGCGACAAGCGGCAATTCACGCGGGACTGCCGACCAGTGTGGCCGCGCTCACCATCAACAAAATGTGCGGCTCGGGACTCAAGGCAGTCATGCTGGCGGCGCAAGCAGTGCGCTGCGGCGATGCCCAGGTGGTGGTGGCCGGCGGCATGGAAAGCATGTCTCGCTCGCCACATTTGCTCGTGAACTCGCGGGAAGGGTTCAAATACGGCCATCAGCAAGTGCTCGATTCAATGATTCACGACGGTCTGTGGTGCGCGCTGGAAGACAAGGCAATGGGCGCGGCGGCGGATTACATCGCCGATAGTCGCCAGGTGGGCCGGGAAGACCAAGACGCATTCGCCGCCGAGAGCCATCGTCGGGCGGCGGCGGCCACTGCCTCGGGGCGCATGGCGAAAGAAATGGTTCCGGTAGTCGTGGCAGGCAAGAAACAAGAAACCAGAATCAGCCAAGACGAGGGGCCCCGCGCAGACACCACGGCCGCCAAGCTGGCCTCCTTGCGCCCGGCATTCGATCCAGCCCGGGGCACAGTTACCGCCGGCAATGCATCGCAATTGAGCGATGGTGCCGCGGCGGTGCTGGTGGCCAGCGCCGAAGTGGCTCGCGATTTTCCTTCGCCGCTGCGAGCGCGCATCGTGGCCCAGGCTACCAGTGGAGTTGATCCGAAGGAGATTTTTATTGCGCCAGTGTCGGCGATCGAGCGCGTGTTGAAGCTGGCCGGCCTGCGGGTGTCGGACATCGACTTGTTCGAAGTGAACGAGGCGTTTGCCGCACAATGCCTGGCCTGCATGCGTCCGCTGGGGCTCGACCCAGCGAAGACCAACGTGGAAGGTGGGGCCGTGGCGTTGGGGCATCCGATCGGCGCCAGCGGAGCGCGCGTGCTGGTAACGCTGATGCACAGCCTGGCCGAACGCGGGCTGCGACGG
>CAYSXM010000804.1:0-2534 GCA_964434905.1 uncultured Pirellulales bacterium
GAAGCGCTGCATTTTCTTGATGCGCCAGCTACCCCACGCCCAGATTTGCGGTGGCGCGTAGTAAAAAACTGGTATGCCGTGCGCCGTGGCTCGGCGCGCAATCCACCAGTTGAACCCCGGGTAGTCGACCAGCACCACGGCGGCCGGCCGGTGCCGGCGAAAATAGCGATTGGCCCACAGCACCAAGCGCAGGAAGTGGTGCAGGTTCAACAGCGCCCGCAGCAACCACATTACCGCCAAAGCGGTAAGGTCGACGAATACTTCTCCACCAGCTTCCGCCATCGCCGGTCCGGCAAAACCCACGCAGCGAATCGTCGGATCGCGCTGTCGTAGCGCCCGCACCAGGTTGCCGGCGTGAACGTCGCCGCTGGGCTCGCCTGCCGAGAAAAAGATCGTGCGCCCCGAGGCGCCGCTGGGCGATGGAACAGAGGCGCTGCCGGGCGATGGGAAATTAGCCACGCGGGGCATCCTGCCTGTGTGGAAGGTGGGCAGTCCTAGACGAATGGCGCCGCGGTAGAACAACCAATCCGCACGCAAAATCGCTGCCGGGACCGATGGCCTGGTCTCCATGGCCCCGCTCGTAATCTGCCCTGTGCGTTGGACCGGGCGCGACGTCCAGCCCCCCACGCCTCGTTGCAGGAAAAGTATGGCACAAGGCCGCTTGGCATCAAAGAGCAGTTCACCAGCGATTTACTAGGGCCAGCCCGCACTCAAGCGCCGGCAACCCGCGACGCACGAGCTACCGGCCGGTGATGCGTTGATTCGGGCCAGTTGACTATGCTGGCACAAGGAACTGCGGCTGTCGCGGTGCCAGACTAGGATTCCCCGGCGACCAAGCAACATGCGGCTGTTGAGCTACAACATTCACAAGGGAATCGGCGGACGCGATCGGCGCTATCGCCTGGAACGTGTGGTCGAGGTGATTCGCCAGGAAACACCCGACATCATTTGCTTGCAAGAGGTCGACCGGCATGTGGGCCGGTCGTCTCATCACGACCAGCCACGATTATTGGCCGAGGCGTTTTCCACTGCGACCAAGCATTATCAACTCAATGTTCGCCTGCGCGAGGGGGGCTATGGCAATCTGATCTTGTCGCGTTGGCCGACCCAGAGTGTGCATCATATTTCGCTGCGGATGCGCAATAAGAAGCCCCGCGGTGCGCAACTGGTGGTGCTGGAAACGCCCCAGGGGCCGTTGCATCTGGTCCATTGGCATCTGGGCCTGGCTGAAAACGAACGCCGTTGGCAGGTCGAGCACCTGTTGCGGCACGAGCACTTCCTGGCGCGCGCGTCTCTGCCGACTTTGGTCGTCGGAGATTTCAATGACTGGCGCAATCGGCTAGGGTCCGAGGTTCTGGAAATGGCCGGTTTTCGTCAGGCCACCAGCCCCCCCTCGCGATTTCGGTCATTCCCCGCCTATCTGGCACTGGCCTCTTTGGACAAGGCGTTTGCGAGGGGAGAGATTCTGGTGCGCCATTCCTACATTCCGCGACATGCCCTGGCGCGCGAGGCCTCGGATCATTTACCCCTGGTCGTCGATTTTTCTATCGCCGGAACCATCGGAAGTCGACCTCGGACAGCCCCGCCTGGCACCTCGCCGCCCGAATAACATTCCGCAATCGCGGGGGCAACTTGCGGGGCGCTGGAGACTGCGGGGGGGCGGCCGCGTGCGGCCAAAGATCGGGCAAAACAGCGCTCGGGGCTCAGATATGTCCCCGCACGCCTGGCCGGCGGCGCGCCGGCCCATGAATCTCGGCCTTGTCGGTTGAAGCGATCGTGGTATCCTAGCCCTCTGCGTTCCAGCCGAACCGGCAACCAAAACAGGTCGCCGGCTCGTCTCCCGTCGGGCCAGGCGCTGGTTGCGACGGGTCAGAACCTTGCACCCCTAGCTCAATTGGATAGAGCATCGGTCTACGGAACCGAAGGTTAGAGGTTCGAGCCCTCTGGGGTGTACTGAGTTCCAGGCAAATACGGCGACAGACAGAGACTCTTGGCGACACTCGTTGTCAAGAGTCTTGTCGTTTCTGGATTTACGGCGACTCCTCCGCTTTGTACCCGGATCCCCCCCGATGACGCATGATGTCATCGAGCGACTCCCGGCGTCCGATATTCTTGTAAGCGGGCTTGTAAACAAATTCTTGCCTGCCGGCTCATCGCATCGGTCCGAAAGATTGATGCTCGTCGTCCGGCGGGCCTCCTCAGCCGGCGCTGCCAGCGTGCCGATGGCCACTGCGCCCTCGATCAGTTCCACGTGGGTGTAGCGGTTGGCGGTCAGCCGAGGATCGGAATGACGCGCGAGCTTCTCCGCCTTCTTGACATGCCTGCCAAGCCGCTTCCAAGCATTGAAGCCCGCCACGTGCGTGGCGTCCGGCTTTTGCCAAGCGATCATGAGGACGTTGCCAAAGCTGTAGTGGTGGAATCGGGCCATGGCTGCCAGGTAGTCGAGTAGCCGCTCGCTGTGACCTGCGACAAGCTCTTGGACTAGTGCTTTGTCACAGCCAAGATTTGGGATTGGTCGCTGAGCGGTTTTTGGC
>CAYSXM010000805.1:0-2531 GCA_964434905.1 uncultured Pirellulales bacterium
CTTGTTCCCGCCCCCACCCCAACCGACAGTTGACGCCGTGGCTCAGATGTCTACGCCGTGCTGATCCGTTGGGACAGTTACGAAGGCATCGCCATCACGCCCCGGGCTCAGTTTCGCGACGACATGCTGGAGGGATTGCGGGCGTTCCGCGGCCAGCTTGTCTCCACGGGCGGCAAGCCGGTCGTTGCTCGTCCCCACCAGCAAGCCGTTTGTCGCACGTGTCGGTTTGGCCGACCCCGGGTTCGTGGGCGGTGGCCGGCCCGGGCTGGAAGTCCGCAGAAAGAACGAACGCTCTACGGCGTCACGGCCCGAAACGGCAAGCTCTATCACAGCCCGTGCGGCGACGCCTACCAGTGGCTGCCGCCGCACGCCGACGCCGAACGACTGCAATTATTCATCGCTTGAAGCGTTTCGGCTGCCCGTCGGAAAGCCACGCTGCAACCAGGCCATGCCGCGGGCCAACCAGTTCTTGGTTTGCGGCCCGGCCGAACCGTGGTGCAACCAGCGGTACAACTGGTCCATCGCGTCGAGCCACTCGCGCCGCGATGCAAACCGCCCGTCCGGCGACAACGCAAGTCCGCGAGCCAAATTCGCCTCCAAGAGTCGCCACGCCTGGCCGGGAATCGACTCCCGACCGGAGCACCGCGATTGAACGGGCGTGAGCCGATGGTTCGAGGCCATCTCGTATTCGTCGGCCCCCGCCACGCCACCGAGCCCGCCGTAGGGGATGTCCAGCGTCAGCAGTTCGTGCCACACCACCGACAAGGAGAAAACGTCGGCTCTGAAATTCACGGCCGCTTTACCCGACCACTGCTCGGGGGCCGCATAGGGAGCCGAGTGTCCGTCGCCCGGGTCACGCTGGGCCGTTTGTTCGACCGGCCAGGCACTGCCGAAATCGACGAGCACCAATAAATACGGATCGCGGGTGACAATTAAATTGGCCGGCTTGATGTCGCCATGCACGACGCTGGCCTTGACGTGCAAATTGGCTACGCCATGGGCCAATTGCCGGACCAGGCGCGTCGCCTGATAGACGCTGGGGCGGGGAACACGCCCAGCTCGCACTTGCTCCAGGTAATTCTCCAAGGGCGTGCCCCAGACCCACGTTTGCACCACCCAGACGTGATTTTCGTCCTGGTGAAAATCGACGATTTTCGGCAGGTGCAGATTCCCCTCCGCCACCCGCCGCAGCACTTCGATTCGCTGGGTTGTGGCCGGAGATTTTTCGAGCCGGTGCAGCACCCGAAAATCCCCCTCGGGACCAGCGTGCCAATCGAACACCCGCCACGTGTCACGCCCGGGTCCGCCGATTTTTTCGAGCGCCAGATACTGGCGACCGCCCAGGCGGAATTCTCCCTGCACACGGTCGGTCCGACCACGGACCGAGACCGTGCTGGGAATTTCCGAAATGGGTCGATTGAGCGACATTTGTTGTGACTTTGGGGCACGATTTGGCATTTTTGCACGGTGCTGTCGTTCTTCACATCCTGGCCGATTTTTGCATTCCTGTAACCCCTGGCCTCGACAGAAGTTACGAATTTCCCACGATTTTTCTCGGTTACTCCCAAAGGAGACCACGTTTTGACCATTCCGGATGATTGCACCGCGCAAGATGGATGCCCCGAAAATGCGCCGGCGATGCAGTCATCGGTGCGCCCTGGTGCGCAGAACAATGACCTCGTTGGTTTGACACGTTCCTTTTTCCAACGAGGAGACCGAGATGAGTTTTCTGCTCTGGGAATATCTCCGCGCCAAGACCCGCGAAGCCGTGCTGGCCGGGGTGGGCGACGCCTTAATGACAATCGAAGAACTCGACCGCTGGCAACCCCGCGCCGAACAAGTCCGCCAACTCACGGAGCGTCTGCGCCAGGCCGAGAATCTCTGCGCACGTTCGGCCGGCGCGCCGTCCTTGGGCGAATCATCAGACGCGCCCCCTGGCGTCGTTGCGGCACTGCCGGCCGGAAGCGGAGCGCCCACCGGCATGTCGCAGCGCTCTCCCTATGGAAATCAGCCACCCCGAAAAAAAGGACGCCCCGCCAAACGGGCGCGTCACCATGCCCACGATCCGCGAACAAGCGATTCTTGAGTCGCTCTGCCGCCGAGTGCGCATCCTTTCGTTGCCGCTCGTGGTGGCTGGCTGGGGAGCGCCGACGCGCGGCAGCCAGGAACGACTCCGTCCCAATCTGAAGCGGCTTGTCGAGGCGGGTTGGCTGACGATGTTCGACACGTTGGCCAACCCGCTTGTCGACTTGGACCGACCACTGACGACCTGGTCGCCTGATCAATCGGCAGCCGACTTTGACACCCTGGCCAAGGCGTGCTGTCTTCGCTGGACCGGCGCGCCGCAGCCCGTGCGCGTCTACCTGGCCGGTCCGCGCGCGGTTACCTGCTGGGGCGGCAGGTTGCGCCAGCGCATTCGCCACCTGGGCCAGGTGACGCACGACTTGCACGTGGCGGCGGTCTACGTCCGCTATTTGACTAGTGCTTTGTCACAGCCAAGATTTGGGATTGGTCGCTGAGCGGTTTTTGGC
>CAYSXM010000806.1:0-2527 GCA_964434905.1 uncultured Pirellulales bacterium
CGGCAGTGGGTTCCAATCGACCAACTGAAACGCCATCACAAATCCACCCAATATCGACGTCGCCAGGAACACCAGCGCCATCACGAAATGCCAGACCACGAGCCGGCTTTCCACCAGGTCGGCTGGATCGGGCAAGCGGTCGGCCTGTTCCGGGCTCATGACTTCTCCGTTTCACGCTGATAGGGAACGTACAGACCCAACGGATAAACCAACACCATCGTCCAACCAAACACCAGGTGTGTTAGCGCCGCCACCCACGGCGGCACCTGGTTGACGATGTAATTCGCTGGCGTCATGTCGACCACCAACGGCTGCAACCACGAAAGCAACACGTAGAAATTTACCAACCAAATGACCAGCGAAATCACCGTGGCCACCGCCATCCGACCCCAGAAGGTCGAACGGGGAGTCAAATAGGTCAGGGCCAAGTACACCGGCACCCCCAGCAGCATGCCGGTAGCCAAATACAAGCAACACCCGATCGCCAAGGCCAGCGAATTTTCCAATTCCAGGGCACGGTCACCCAGCGGAAATGTGAGATAGACGCGGATCAATTGCAGTGGATACTTGCCCGCCAAAGGCGCGCCCACGACGTTCACCAGCAAGCTGGTCATGGCCCCGAATAGCCCCAGCAAGAACCCCGTGGTGGCGTAATAGGCCGTGTAATAGCCGGTCGCTTGCCAGGCCGCGCTGGCCGCTTCTTCAGCCACTTCAGACTCCAGCTCGCGCATGCGCGACTGCAATCGCTCCAACTCGCTGCGTTTGGCTTCCAGGCTATCCATGGTTTACTTTCCGCGACCGGTAACGGTGGTCTCGTTGCTCTGTGTACCCGGCTTTCCCTGCGCTACTTTCTCGGCCTATCGCCTGGTCCCCGACCAGGCTCCGCTGTTCGTTGCCGTCCGCGAATCGTCCCAGCTCAATCTCTGGTCAAGGTTGCCCCGACGAAGTCTCCGTCGGCGTGGAACTCGATTCCTCCACCGGTGCCGGCGGCAGTTCGCTCGCGCTCTCGTGTCGCTCTTCGCTGACGGCTTCGCTGGGAGCACCCGCGCCCCCCAGTGGTCCCGCCCCGGCCTGGACTTCCGCTAAAGTCAGCGGCACGCTCAACACCGGAAGCTGTCCTTGACGGCGCTGCGAAGAGACTTCAAGCACGTAGTGCACCAAGTACCAATAGGTGTCGGGTTCGCCCGCCAGCACCTGCTGGAACGACGGCATGGGCGTGCCGTTAATGCCCGAGAAAATCCGTTGGTAAACGTCCTCTGCCCGGCTGCCACCACGTAACATGCCCGATGTCAGGTCCGCCGCGCTGGTCGCGTGGCCCCACGCGTCCACTCCGACATTGTCGCGGGTCATGCCTCGGCCGTCTTCGCCATGGCACTTGGCGCACCCTTTGGTCATGAATAGCTGCTTGCCTTGGGCCACCGTCTCAGCGCTGCGCGGCGGCATCGAAGTTGCCGGCATCAGCGTCAATGTCTCGGCCGACTTCCAAGAGTCCAGCACGGTCGCCACGTACTCGGTGACCGTTTCCGATGGCAATTCCTCAGAACCATCTGCCTCGGCGGCCAGATACACTTCCAACTCGCCGCGATGCGTAAGTGATAGCACGTAGTCGACAACCGCCTCGAGTTCGTCTCGCGAAAGCGTGGCAAACGAGGGCATCGACGTTCCGTAAATCCCTCGCCGCACGGTGCGCACCAAGTCGGCGCGATGGGGCTTCGCGCCATACGGCGTGGAAGTGAACTTGAAGATGCCCCGGCGATAGTCGCGCGGCCGCGGCTGGAGCTGGTTCGCCGCGGGTCCGGCACCATCGCCCGACGTCCCATGACATTGTTGGCATCGCTGGCGATAAATCGCCGCTCCCTCGACCAACCGCTCGCGATCGGCGGGGTTGCCTCCTAGCAGCCGGGGCGCATGGGGGGTGCCGCAGTGCTGCTCGAGCGCCGATTGCACCAGGCTCTTCAATTCAGGCGCCAGCTCGCGGGTCGCCTCGCTCAGCACATACTCCGATTCTACCGCACGCTGACAACCCAACGAGAGCAAGCCGATCGCCATGCCACCGGTCAATGTCACGTTCGCACAGATAGCCGCTAGGCCGCATTTCGAGCCGCTCGAACGTCCCACGACGCACGCTCCTTCAACTGACCACCGTCGATCTAATTCAGACTTGCAATCTCGAACCCACCGCAGCCACAGAGCCGTGGCAGAAAATATCCTCGTGCGAAATGCAGTGCCCGTGTGCGTATGCAGGATGGATGCCAATCGCCAATTTTTTGTTGCGCATTGTGTCGCCGCCCGGCCCGCCAGGTTCGGCGAGCTGTTTGGCGTGCGGTCTCCTGCTCGACAAATACCGGCCTAACCCTCGTCAGACGCAGTGCCCAATGTTCCGCCAGATGCCCCCCGACGAACCAACTGCCAGGGCACATGATGCGGCGCGCGCCTACCCCCGAGATGTGCGTAATCGCGCACCAGGCACACCCTGGCTGGGGGTGCTGGCCAACTCAGCGGCATAGGCGCAGGAACTGACTGCCTT
>CAYSXM010000807.1:0-2526 GCA_964434905.1 uncultured Pirellulales bacterium
GCTTGACGAGATCGACTCGCGTGGAAAGTATGAATTTGTCAGCACGTTATTCGATATTGGTGATCGCAGCGCCGAAGAGGTCGTCACCGAAATCCGTCCTTTGCTCGGCGCGCACGGCAAAAGCGACGCGTTGCCCAAGACCCGCCAATTGCTGGTGACCGAGACGGCCGGGAAAATGCGTTCGATCGGCGCCGTCATCGAATCGATCCCCGAGCCGCGGCCACCAGCGCCCGCGCCCAGCCGCGAGCCGGAGAAGCCCTTGTTGGCCATGTATCCGTTGGGCGCTGTCTCCGCACCGACCGCAATCGAAGTCTTCAAGGCCGTGCTGCCCGACGTGCGTGTGGTGCATGAAACCCAGTCCGGGCAACTCGCGGCCTGGGGCTTGCCATCGCAACAAGCAGCCCTCCGCAGCATGCTAGACCAAATGCAGGCGGAGTTGCCTGCCGAGCGCAAGCCGGCGCTCGCATTGCATCCGTTGGCCGGAGTCGAACCGACCCAGGTGCTGGCATTGGGCAAAACGGCCGCGCCGGGGGCACAAATTCAAGTGGACAGCGTCCGCGCACAGTTAGTGGTCTGGGGCACTCCAGACGAGCAGGCCGCCGTCGACGAAGTGCTGAGCGGACTGCGCGGCCGCCCGGCCGACGCCCAGGGGCCCCGAGTCGTGGCCTATCCCTAGCGGGTGGCAGAGCCGACCACGGCCGCCACGCTGCTCACGAGCTTGCTACCGGCTGCCAAGGTGGCCACCGACGCGGCGACGCGCAGTGTACTAGTGCTCGGCAGCGACGCGGATCAAGCCACGGCGCGATCTACGCTCGACCAACTCGACGGCGCGCCCGCCGCGGCGGGGCGCCCGCGGCTGGCCAGCTATCCGCTCGCACCGGCGCACGCGGCAACCGTGCAAGGATTGATCAAGGCCCAGGCCCCCACGGCACTTCTCAACTACGACGAATCCACCGCCAAGTTGCTGGTGTTGGCACGCGAAGCCGACCAGTTGGTCGTGGCGGGTACCATCGAGGCGGCCGGCGCGACCCTCTCGGCAGAAAGCGAACCACAGCTCAAGGTCTATGCCTTGCCCCCGGCGCGCCACAAGCAGATTCTCGCCGTGCTCGAGAACTTGACCACGGAACTGCCTGGCGTTCGCCGTGTGGTCGACGCCGACACGGGCGAGGTGGCCATTTGGGCACGGCCGGCGCAACACGAACGCATCGCCCAGGTCGTTTCACAGTTTAGCGACCCGCTGCCGACCGCAGCCGAGCGCCAGATGGTGGTCTATGCCTTGCGCCATACCGAGCCGGCAACGGTAGCCACCGTGCTGCAAACCATGGTGCCCACGGCCAAGGTGGTGGTGGAAGCCAAGTCGAAACAGGTCGTAGTTTGGGCCCGCGCGAGCGAGCACCTGGCGGTGCAAGCGCTGGTCGATGCAATGGACCGCGAGCGGCCGGCCGACCAGCGACTCGAACTGCGAGCACACCCCGTGGGCCAGGCCGATCCGGCCGCGCTGATGCTGTTGCTGCGCCCCCTGTTGCCCGAGGTCACTCTAACCCCCGACGCCAAGGCCAGCACCCTGGCCGCGTATGCCAGCGCGCGCGATCACGAGACGATTGCCGACGCGATCGAGCGACTACAACCCAACCTGCCTGAGGCACTGCGTCCGCGGCTGGAGATCTATTCCACGGGCAAGAGCCAAGCGGCCGTGGCGGCCAGCGTGCTATCGTTGGTGCTTCCATCAGCGCGATTCGCCGCCGATGGCGTGGCCAACACCGTGGCGGCCCTGGCCACTGAGAAAGAGCATGAGCATATCCGGCAGGCAGTGGCCGAGATGCAGGCCGAAGAGCCATCGGCCACGCGTCGAACACTGACCGTGTATGCCGTGCGGCGCGAACGCGCGGCCGCGCTGGTCTCACTGTTGGCCAGTGTCACACCCCAGGCCACGGTGCGCATGGACCCCCAGACGGGCAAGCTCGTGGTCTTCGCACGGCCCGAAGAGCATTTGGCCATCCGGCAATCGGTTGAAGCCTTGGCCTCTGAAGACACCGAGGAAGAGCCCAAGACGCTCGAAGTGCATTCGCTCGACGGGCGCGACGGTGCCGCGGTGCTGGCCACCTTGCAACCGATGTTCGAAGACGCCCGGTTTAGCAGCGATCTTCGAACCGGCAGCCTGATGGTCTGGGCACGGGGACCCGACCACCAGCGAATCGGCGCAGCGTTAAACCAACTGGCCCAGCAGGCGCCCTTGGGAAAACCCACCACCAAGGTTTACGAGCTGAAGCGGGCCGATCCGGCCGCGGCACTACAAGTATTGACAGCGCTGCTGCCGTCGGTCCCCAAGTCGATCGACACCAAGGCCGGCACGCTGGTCGCGGCGGCCTCGCCGATTGAACATGAACAGATTGCCTCGACCTTGGCACAGATGGAGGAAGTGGGTGCCACCGCCGCGGACGAACGTTTGGTGGTGTACCCCTTGGCGGGCCGCGACCCGACCTCGCTCGTGGCGCTGCTGCAAGCGGCCGTGCCCGACGGGCGTTT
>CAYSXM010000808.1:0-2525 GCA_964434905.1 uncultured Pirellulales bacterium
CCCTTCGTTCGAGGTGCTGTGGACCAACACCATGGCCGAGGACGACATGTGCATGGCGTCGCCGGTAGTGCTGGGCGATTCGCTGTTCTTGCGCAGCGCCGCACGGCTGTATTGTCTGCGCGATGCGGCCGTGGCAGCGCAGGCCCAGTAGCGCAGGCCCAGTAGCGCAGGCCCAGCAGCGCAGGCCCAGCAGCTCGGGGGCTGGCTGGTGCAACCGAGGCCTGGGGGCGTGTCGCTCCGGCCAGTCGCAGGTGCTTCGACCTGTCGTTCCCTGGCGGCACCGTTGGCCTGGCAGGCGCGTCGAATTCTTCAGCGGGCGGCCAGAACCGTTTTTTAGGGCGGCGGCCGAGAAAGCGCGGTCGGGCGGTATCTGGCGCGCCCGTGTGGAACGCGCGCGCTAGGTAAACCCGGGCGGAACTGCCGCGCGTGCCGACCGACGGGATCGCGCCGAGGTCACGGCCGTAGTTGATGCCCGGCGTCCAGAGCGCTCGATAACACCGTTGGGAGTGCGCCGTGCCGGCCCTTTGGGGGCCATGTTGCGCGGCGGTACCGCCAGGGAGGGCCGCACGAAGCGATTTCGCAGAGGGCTGGCCATGGAACTGAATCGCAACCAATACTTCATGATTGGCTTGGTGGTGTTGTTCCTGGGAATCCAGGTACACCTGGTCGATTCGTACGTACTGACCGAATCGAGCACCAAGTTCTTGGCGGAAAAAACTGGCCGCGGTCAAGCCTATGCCACGGCGCGGTTCTTACCCGCCGCGGGGCCGGTGGCGCGGAAAGTGATCACGCCGCCTGAGTGGCTAGGCTGGGCGTTGATGTCGGTAGGCTCGGTTCTGGTGCTGCACAGCCTGGCGATGAACCGCCCGAGCGGCTAGTGAAGCGTCAACCTAGTGCTCCGTCACAGTTTGATTTTGGAATTGAGCGAATTCGCGGAGCACTCTTGTATGTGTTGCCGCCCAACCACTTACGTGTTGAGCGGTCGTGCTTCGTCACCCCAAATTCTTGGTGTGACAAAGCACTAGCTTTGCTGGGTGACGCGGAACGACCCCGATCCCGTCAGGGTTCGGGGCAAACAACTTCCAGTGCAGCGGGAGTTGCCTCGGATTCGTCAAAGGACGACCGACGCCGCACTAATGCTCCCATCGCCAAGGGTGAGCACGACGGGCTGACCGTTTCGCAGCGTCTGAAGACATCGTGCGGGGTGGGACCACGCGCGGTGCGCTAGCCGCGACCCAAGGTAGGCGCTGCCAGTAGATGACGTTCGCTACATGTCGAGGAATAGGGACCCTAGGGCGTGAATCGCCCAAGGCAAGGTCGAGCGCGCGGAGCGTGCCACACAGACGAGCTTTGGGCGGGCCACTCGGTGCCGGCACCTCGTCCTTCGGTCGCTAGTTCGAGGTTCCCAGCGAATCGGCCAGCTTGTTCAGGGCTTCGGTTTCGATCTGGCGGACGCGTTCGCGGGTCAGGCCGAGCGACTCACCGATTTCTTTCAGCGTGTGTGCATCTTGATCGGCCAGTCCGAAGCGCATGCGCAAGACGGTGGCCTCGCGCGGGTCCATGGAAGCCAATAGGCGTTGCACTTGGACCAAGGCGTCGGATTCGACGAGTTCGTCCTCGGGGTTCTTGGCACTGTCGTCCATGACCATTTCGCCGAGCGACCAACCTGCCTCGGCCTGATCGGTTTGCGGGGTCGAATTGTAGATCCGAATGGCCTTTTTGATGATCGAGAGTTTCTTGCGTGGCAACCCCAGCACGCGGGCGGTTTCCTCGTTGGTGGGGGGGCGACCCAATTCCTCGGTCAGGCGGATGGTAGCGCGCCGCCACTTGGACAACAACTCGACCATATAGGCGGGAATGCGAATGGTTTTGGCGGTGTTGATCAACGCCCTCTTGATCGACTGCTTGATCCAGTAGCTGGCATAGGTGCTGAAGCGGGTCCCCATGCCGGGGTCGAACCCCTCGACGGCACGGAGCAAGCCCAGGTTACCTTCCTCGATGAGATCTTGAAGGCTGAGCCCCTTGCCGGTGTAGCCGCGGGCGATGTTGACGACCAGCCGCAGGTTGGCGCGGACCATGCGATCGCGTGCTTGTCCGTCGCCGAGACCGATGGCGATGGCCAGTTCTTGTTCCTGGGCGGCATTGAGCAGCGCGGTTTCGTTGATCTCGCGGAGGTAGGTTTCCAGCGGCGATTGGACGGCCGAAGCCGCGCGTCGTCGAGTCTTGGCCATGTGGGTTTTGGTTTTGCCGAGAGGTTTGCGAGGCGCCTGTCGCTGGAACCGGTCCCCAAGACTATCGACGCGCCTGCCAGACTTTCTGCACCCACGGTGGGACTTGGCCAACTGGGAGAGCTGCGCGCGGGGCAACGCCTAGGACAATTCTGTCGGTTAGCGCGATTGACGCCGGCAACCTGAGCGCTGGCGAGCGCAGGGGGCAGGGCGACATTGGTATCAGCCCCCTGGCGAGAATGTCCCAAGTTACGCAGCCTGGACCATGGCGTAAGGACTTAAGTGCGGTCTTGGGGG
>CAYSXM010000809.1:0-2521 GCA_964434905.1 uncultured Pirellulales bacterium
TCGGCGGCCGTGGCCGCGCTGGCAATCAGGTTGCCGAAGCCATCGCGCACGAACAGGCTCAAATCGCCTTGACTATTGGTAAAGTGCGCGCGAATCGCCAGCGTGCCTGTGTCGTGTGCGGTGGTCTTGAATACGTCGACATCGCCGATCGGGGCAATGCTCAGGCCCGACACGGTGACGGCCGGCAGCGACCCCAGCACCGTGGCCGTGGCCTGGGTGTTGTTGGGTTCCTGCGCGTCGCCATTAGGCGGATTGATGATCACGATGCCGGCGTGCGTCTCGATGCTGGTGAAAGCAATCGGCAGGTGCGCCGACGTGAACGTGGCCGAGCCGCTGGTGCTGTTGGGCAGGCTGGCGCCGGTCACACCGGTGGTATCGAGCGTGAGCGAGTCGCCGGGGGTCGCAGCCGGCGAACCGCCACTGAGTGTGATGGCTGAAACGGTGCTGGGCTTGGCATTGAACGTGTCGGCGCCATCTTCGCCGTTGACCACCAGCGCGGCGTTGAATAGCGAATCGGGCGCGCCGATCAAGAGCGTGTCGTTGTCGTCTCCGGCATTGATGACCAGGCTGGTGGTCGGCGTGGTGAACACTACCTCTTCAAAGGCAGCCGTGCCGTTCGAGTCGATCCTCGAACGCCCGTTGGCGGCCACGCCGTCGTCGGTCAGTCGAATTTGCTGGGCGCCGGCGTAACCCACGGTAAAGGTCCTCGTGGCGGCCGCCAAGACATCGAGTATGGGCGACAGGCCCGTGTATTCGATCGTGGCGTTGGCCAGTAGCGCGCCGCCGTCGAGGGCCACGGTACCGCGTTGCAAATTCCCCGACGGCGACTGGGCCACATAGGCCACGCTATTGACCGCGCCGTTGTTCAGTTCCAGCGAGTCGGCCCCGCCGTTGCCGAAATACTTCACCGAGGTCGCGTTTTTCAGCACGTTGCCCAGATTGAAGTTGACGGTCAACTTGTCTTGGCCCGGGCCCGCGGCAATCTGCAACTGGTTAAAACCGGCGGTGAATTGCACGCCCCCCGCACCGGTGTTGGCCAGGGTGTTCAGGCTGCCGTTTCCCGAAAGGGTCATGCCGCGGGGAAGGTTGTTGCCCGAATTGTCGATGCGCAACACGGCATTGCCTGTATCGAGCACCTGCACCGCACCGGCCAGGTTGGCCATGTTCCCCACGCCGGAATTGAACTGGGCGGTCGTCGCGCCCAAGGTCACCCGGTCGGCCAGCGCGTTGTTGGTGTCGCTGACAATGGTGGTGAACGTAGCGCCGGTGCTCACCACATCGACCACATCGGTTCCGGTGCGCGTGTCGACGCGCAACTGTTCGATCTCATCAAAGAAAATCGACCGGCCATTCAACATCAAGTGGTCGTCGTGGATCTCGAAGGTGTCGTCCACAGCGTTGGTGCCTTGCACCTCGAGTTGGTCGTTGCTGCCCCCTTCGCCCAGGAAGTTGATGCCGTTGAGGGCCGGCGACACGGGGCCATTGACCTGATCGACAATCAGCCGGTCGTCCCCGTTGCCAAAGAACACGGCGATTGCCGAGAGATCGTCGATCAGCCGCGACTGCACTCCGGCCTGGCCACTGTGCAAGTCGTTGGTAAATGCGCCGGCGTTGAAGCTGAACTCGAGTTCGCCTGCAACGTTGCGGCGCATCAGTAGCAGGTCGCCCGTGCCGGCGATATCTTCTTGAAAGATCGCGATGCTCTTGCCGGGATTGTTGGTGTCGTTGGCCACGGTGACCGACAGCAGCCGCCGTTCCTCGAGCACCTCGTGCCCCGACCCCCACCTTGCTCGGCGCGGGCGAGACCGTGCACCAGGAACTTGTCGCTTTGCCAACGCGGAACGCTGCCGGCTATTACGCCACCACATGCTGCATCCTCTAGACTGCTGGGACGGTTGCCACTGTGCGCCCCCCGGGGGGACGCGCCATCCGTGCCAAGCGGGCAGAGGTGTGCCACGGCGCCACCGGGCCTCGAGGTCCGAGGCGGCTGGGCCGAACACGCAGGCAGCGCGGCGACTGCAACGATCGCACCATGGCCGGTGGATCGCGCGACGGGTAGCTGTCCGATTCTGCGCAAGCGCCGCCTTGCGCTTAGTAAACTGCGGCCCTTGGCGTATTTAGATAACCTAACGCGAGTGGGCCGAGTGTTCCGCTAAGGCCGACTTTAATCGCCCCAGCAGGTGGTCGCAAGGAATAAGCGAGCTAACTAGACGACCTGGAAACGCGATCGCGCGTGTCGTAACGATTGGGTCCCTAGCGGAACCGAAAAGCTGCGCCTGACACCAGCAATTGGTCAGACAAACAGGCCACTGGTTGGCAAATGGCAATTCAAAACGACCATTTGGTTTGGCGCGTTTCAACTGCCTGTCGCATGGAGCCGCTGGCCAATGAGCGCGCGAGAACCGAGCTCATTGCTCTTCTAGCGGCCTGTTGATTCATCAACGAGCTTCGAGTGGCTCTGTAGAGTCGACCAGGCCTCCGGTGGCCAACAGGTGTTCCAGCAAGGTCAACTGCCGGTCGT
>CAYSXM010000810.1:0-2520 GCA_964434905.1 uncultured Pirellulales bacterium
AGCGCGGCATCACCATTACCAGCGCTGCGACGTCGGTTTCCTGGAACGATTATCAGATCAACCTGATCGACACCCCGGGCCACGTTGATTTTACGGTCGAGGTCGAACGCAGTCTGCGTGTGCTCGATGGCGCCGTGCTGGTGCTGTGCGCGGTGGGGGGGGTGCAATCTCAGTCGATCACGGTCGACCGACAGATGAAACGTTACCACGTTCCCCGACTGGCGTTCATCAACAAGATGGATCGTACCGGAGCCGATCCATTGCGGGTCTGCAAGCAACTGAAGGAGAAACTCGATTGCGACGCCGTGCTGATGCAATTGCCCATCGGCAAGGAAGACAAATTCCAGGGCGTGGTCGATTTGCTGACGCGACAGGCGGTCTACTTCGATGGCAGCAATGGCGAGAAGCTTCGCTACGAGGCGGTCCCGGCTGACATGGTCAGCGAAGTCGAACGAGCCCGGCAGGAAATGCTCGAGAGCTTGTCGATGTACAGCGACGAGTTGATGGAGCAGCTTTTGTCTGAAGTCGAACCATCGGAAGAACTCGTGCATCGCGTGGTGCAACAAGCGGCCCAGACCCAGGAGATGACGCCGGTCTTCATGGGCTCGGCCTATAAGAACAAGGGCGTGCAGCTCCTGCTCGACGCGGTCACCCGCTACTTGCCCAGCCCGCTTGATCGCGAGATTAGCGCTCGCGCGCACGGCGACGACACTGCCGCGGTGGAACTCGTGCCCGATCCCGACAAGCCGCTGGTAGGCATGGCGTTTAAGCTCGTGGAAGATCCCTTCGGTCAATTGACCTACATGCGGATTTATCAGGGAACCATCCGCAAGGGCGAGACCTACTACAACCAGCGCAATAGCCGCAAGGAACGCGTCAGCCGTGTGGTTCGTGTGCACGCCGACGAAAAAGAAGAGATCCCTTCGGCATCCGCCGGCGACATCGTGGCAGTGATGGGGTTGGATTGCGCCAGTGGCGATACCTACGCCAGTGAAAACCGCTTTTGCACATTGGAAAAAATGTTCGTCCCCGACCCCGTCATCAAGATGGCCATCACGGCCTCGAGCCGGGAATCGGGTGACAAGCTCGGCAAGGCGCTGCAGCGATTCTCTCGTGAAGACCCTACCTTTCGCGTCGGCACCGACGAGGAAACCGGCGAAATGGTCATGGCCGGCATGGGCGAATTGCACCTCGAGATCTACGTCGAACGCATCCGTCGCGAATATGGCGTGGCGGCCGAAATCGGCGCGCCCAAGGTGAGCTATCGAGAGGCGCCAACTCGGGCGGTGGAATACAACTACAAACACAAGAAACAGACCGGCGGCTCGGGACAATATGCCCATGTGGTCGGCAAGCTGGAACCGCTACCCGACGACGCGGCAGAGACGTTTGAATTTGTCGACGATGTGGTCGGTGGCCGAATTCCCCGCGAGTACATTCCCTCGGTGGAAAAGGGCTATCGAGATGCGCTGCACAAGGGCCCCGTGGCCGGGTACCCTATCGTCGGTGTGCGCATGATCTTGGAAGACGGCACCTATCATGACGTCGACAGCTCCGACATGGCCTTCCAAATTTGCGGCCGTGCTGCGCTCAAGGAAGCCTTCCTCAAGGCCGACCCGGTCCTGCTCGAACCGATCATGAAGATCGAGATTGAAGTTCCGACCGACTTCCAGGGCACCGCGGTGGGCGACTTGACGAGTCGACGCGGTATGATCTTGTCGACCGAGATCAAGGGGTCGCTCACGACCATCGAAGGGGAAGTTCCTCTGTCAGAAACATTCGGCTACTCCACCGACCTGCGCAGCCTGACGCAAGGGCAGGGAACGTTCAGCATGGAGTTCGCTAAGTACCGGCGCGTGCCTGCCTCGCTGCAAAAAGAGATCGTGGCCGAACGCAAGGCCCAACCGGTGGGCGCGAAATAGCCGCGGAGCCTTGCCCGCCGTGGGGCATCGCGCCCGGTCGGATCGCGGCGCCCTTGGCACCAGCTCGCTGTGGGGCCGCGTTGTTGTGACGCCACTTCGTTGTTGTGCAGCATTGGTCGGCGCTGGTGTTTCGCGCTAGATTGCCCCGGCACGACCGCGCATGAGAGCCACGCGCCGTGCGGCTTGAACCCAGCCGCCGCTACCACAAATTCGAGTCGGGGTTCCACGGCCAATAGCTGCGCCGCCGCCCGCCCATTCGCATCTCGATACCGCCGGTCAATGAAATATTGTGAATCGTGGCGGTTTTGTTTGCGGCATAGGCCAGGTTGTCGAGCACTTCCAATCGCAACGCGATCCGGTCGTTCCACCGCCACTTGAAGCCGCCCCCAAACGGCATCGCGAACAACGTCTCGTGGAGCTTGCTGCGGTTCGGATCGAAATACAGGATGTCGGCCACGCCCAGCCCTAGCAAGAAATACGGACGCCACTGTCGATCGCCCCAGGGGTAATACAACACGTCGACATCCCAGATGCCCGTGCGGCTGCGGTCGGTGCCGGCCGCGACCGGGGTGGTGCGCAGTCCCATCGAGGCGTACCC
>CAYSXM010000811.1:0-2515 GCA_964434905.1 uncultured Pirellulales bacterium
GACCCTCATTCTCGATCAACTGCGTCAATACGTGATTACTCACGGTTTGTCGGAGAACGATCGCTTGCCGCCAGAGCGCGACTTGGCAATCCGGTTGCGTGTCAGCCGGCCCTCGCTGCGCAACGCACTCGACTGGTTGAGCGACCGCGGCGCCCTCAAGCGGGTTCAGGGCGGCGGCACCTTCTTGCAACCCAATTTTCTCGACGTGCTGGCCGAAGCGCCTTCCAACGGCCATGACGGAGACTCGAGTGCCCAGGAACTGGCCGACGCGCGGATGGTGCTCGAACCAGCGCTGGCGCGCATGGCTGCGCAACGAATCACCTCGGCCGAATTGGCCGCACTCGAACGCGAACTGCAACGTGCCCGGGCACGCTTGAGCGATGCCTCGGCGTGGCGCCAGCACGATTTGAAATTTCATGTGCGGCTGGCACAATTGTCGGGCAACGCCCTGCTGGCCGCGACGTTGGAAGGCATCATGTCCAACGTCATGAGCGTGTGGACCAGCCAGGCAGACCAGGCGGATGTGGCCCGCATTCTGGACGAGCACCAACTGATTCTCGATGCCTTGGCGCGCAAAGATGGCGAACTGGCCGCACGGCGCATGCAAGAGCACGTGGAAACGTTCCGGCAAGCCTTTGCCGAGGCCCTGGCCACTGCCTCGGTCTGAGTCACGATGCCACACCGGCCCGGGCACGCGTCACGTGGGGGGCGGTAATCGGCGGCCCGGTGCCCGCTCGTCGTAGCGGCGCTGGCTGGCTACCATGGGGCGCATGAACAACGCCGAAGCGGTCGCGATCGCTCGCCGGCTACTGGCGGGCGAACTTTCGTTGGAAGACTTCGCACGCCAATTGGCGGCGCCCTTGATAAGCGATGTGGGCGACGCACAACTCGATCTGGACCGTGCACGCAGGTGCGGCCACGCCGAGGTGGTGTTCGGAGAAGGCAAGCCGGTCGATTCGCTCGTTCGCATTTTCACGTCGCTTTCCGCCGCGGGGATCGACGTGCTCGCCACGCGCATCGACGCGGAAAAGGCCGCGGCGCTGGCCATGGTGTTTCCCCGGGCGCGCTACCACCCCGTGGCGCGCACCTGGCGATTGCCCCTGCCGACCGAAAATCGGGTGCCTGGCAGCGCATCGCACGCCGGAAACGTGGCGGTAATCACCGCGGGAACCAGCGATCGCCCCGTGGCCGAAGAGGCAGCGGAAACGGCCCGCTGGATGGGCGCGCAGGTCGAGCTGATTCAAGATGTCGGCGTGGCCGGGCCCCACCGGTTGCCCGCCGCGTGGCCGCGGTTTCAGCAGGCCGACGCCATCGTCGTGGTGGCCGGCATGGAAGCCGCACTGCCCAGCGTGGTCGGCGGTTACGTGGCCTGCCCCGTGATCGGTGTGCCCACCAGCGTCGGCTATGGCGCCAGCTTGGGTGGCATTACAGCCCTGCTGAGCATGTTGACCAGTTGCGCATCGAATGTGACCGTGGTCAACATAGACGCCGGCTTCAAGGGGGGCTACCTGGCCGGGATGATCGCCTGCAACCTGGCGCGGGCACGCGCGGCGCGGCCAAGCTCGTAGCCACGGCGAGTGCCGAGCTTGGCCCATCGGCTCGAGTATCAAACCGTTTCTGGCAAGCTGGGAAAACAGCGCAAGCTCTGATGGTTGCATCTGCAGCGCCACGTAGTCCGTCGCGCCTTGGCGAGGCAGTTGGCACTAAGCGCGACCCACGACCGCGCGCGGTGCGTAACAAGTGTGGCTCGCTTCCGCTTCGCAGGACATGGCCCTGTAACGGCTCTTGGTCCTCCTGAAGTTAAGGAATACTCCCATGCGTCGCACGATTACCTCGCTACTGTTGGTTGGAATGTGCATCGTGGCCGCCGGAGTGGCAGTGATGGCTGAGTCGCTGCCGGGCCGCGAGTTGCTAGCAGGTTGTTTTTCGGCCGCTAGTTGGGCAATTGCCTATTCCACCGACCTGCTAGGCTGCCGCAGCGAGTGGTATGTGCGCCGCGGCCTGCCGGTGCCCGGCAGTTCTGCCTCCTCGACTTACCCGACGGCACGTCCGGCGACAGCCACTGCAAAGGGCCAGTCGTGGTCGCGGTTGGCGGTCCCGTCGCAGGCTGCATAGCTCGCCGCGGCTGGCACACACAGATTCACTGGCGAAACGCCAGTGTCACCCGCCTACATGGGGCCAGCGCGCACCGAACAGGCCTGCTACATGCCGTTGTTCGTAAACGCCGACGGGCCCCTCGAGTTGTTACCCGAGAGGCCCGTGGCGATTTCTCAAGCATCCACTGACGAGCGGTCAGGCTCGTTAGAACTGGATGATCAGGTCGGTGGCCAGCACTTGCTGATTGTTCTGCGTGCCGTCGTCATAAGGCCGCAGACCCGTGGTCGAAGTGCCGCTGAACCAGTCGAAGGCCAAGGCCGGACGCAACAACATGTTGCGGTTCAATTTGATCCGGGGGCCCATCATCACGCGGTAGAAGTCGCCCACATAGCCGCTGCGATTCAAGGCCAGGCCGCGC
>CAYSXM010000812.1:0-2515 GCA_964434905.1 uncultured Pirellulales bacterium
CGCGAGACCGTCGACCCCGGCCTGCCCGCCGTGCTGGTCGACGCGCCTCCACCAGCCCCCGAGCCTACCGCGCACTCCACCGGTCGCCGGTTGCGCTTCGCACGCTGGGTCGCCAGCCCCGACAATCCGCTCACCGCCCGGGTGGTCGTTAATCGGGTGTGGCAGCACCATTTTGGCGAAGGTCTGGTGGCCACGGAAAACGATTTCGGCCTGATGGGCGCCGCCCCCAGTCACCCCGAATTGCTCGATTGGCTGGCCACCGAACTTGTGGAACACCACTGGAGCATCAAGCACCTGCACCGCCTGATCATGCAATCCGCCGTATATCAACTGGCCTCGGCAGACACTCCTTCGGGCCTCGAACACGACCCCCTGGCCGAGCAACTGTGGCGGTGGCGGCCGCGTCGCCTCGAGGCCGAAGCGGTGCGCGATGCCACTCTGGCCGTCAGTGGTCGGCTCAACAACGCGCGCGGCGGGCCAAGTGTCCAGCCCCGTATTGCCGACGAGGTGCTGGCCGGTCAATCGATGCCCGGCAACGGCTGGAAACCGGTCGACGGTCCCGAGGCCGATCGCCGTAGCGTGTATGTGTTCGTAAAACGCACCTTGCCCCTGCCCGAACTCGAAGTGCTCGACTGGCCAGGCACCGAACAAAGTTGCGAGCAACGCCAGGTGTCGACCGTGGCGCCCCAAGCACTGACCTATTTCAACGGCCAATTCCTGAACCAACAAGCCACGGCCCTGGCCGAACGCCTGGTGGCCGAAGCGGGCGACGATCCGGCTGCCCAAGTGCAAACGGCCTATCGCTTGGCGCTGGCCCGCGATCCCCAAGCCGACGAATTGACTGAGGTGCGGCAGTTCTTGATCGATCAGGCCGCGCAGATCGAGGCCGACCAGGCGACTGCCGCCGCGCCCATCGACGCACCCCAAGCCGCGCGCCGCGCACTGGTTTCCTTCTGCGTGGTGCTGCTAAACACTAACGAATTCGTCTACATCGAGTGAGAACCAAGGGCCGCGTGGCTCGATTACCACGTACCCGACACACAACCCAAGAGGGCCAGGAGAACTGCCAAGTCGGGGTCTGGAATACTTTAAGTGAATATGCAACGCATTCATCCAACTTCCGTCTGGCGAAAACACGTTCCTGAGCCCTCGCAGTTCACCGGTGGCAACACTTTCCTACTGCGCTCCGGTTCACTTGCAGTGCGAACCTCGACCTGAAAGCTCCGCATGCGAACGCAACCACCGACAGTCAACTCGCGGCTTACTCCTTGTGGCGAGACTCGGCGAGAGTTTCTGTGGGAATCGGGCGGCGGCTACATGTCCACGGCCCTTACCTGGATGTTGGCGCAAGACCATTTCTTCACCACCACGGTTCAGGGAGCAACGTTGCCGCCAATCGACGCGGCAGCACCCGGCCCCTTCGCCCCGAAGCCGCCCCACTTTCTAGCCCGCGCCAAGGCCTGTATCTTTCTGTTCATGTATGGCGGCGTGAGCCAGGTCGACACCTGGGACCCCAAGCCGGAACTTTCCAAGTACAGCGGACAGCCGCTGCCCAACTTGGACAGCGATCCGCTGCTCAAGGTCCGCAACCCCGGCACCTTGCTGGGTAGCTCTCGGCGGTTTTCTCGCGCGGGCCAGGCCGGCATCGACGTGTCCGATCTCTACCCACATCTGGCCGGATGTGTCGACGAGTTGGCCGTCGTTCGGTCCTGCTATGCCGAAAGCTTCGCGCACGGCTCGGGCCTGTTGCAAATGAATACCGGTTCATTGCGCCAAGGCTTTCCCAGCGTCGGCTCCTGGGTCACCTATGGTCTCGGCTCCGAGAACCAAGACCTGCCTTCCTATGTGGTCATGCTCGATCATCGCGGCGGGCCCATCGGCGGTGCTCCCAACTGGGGCGCCGGCTTCATGCCTGCTGCCTACCAAGGCACCCAGTTTCGCACCACCGGCGATCCGCTGATCGACCTCTCGCCTCCGACCGGCGTTTCAACGGCGCAACAACAGCGGCAGCTCGCGCTGCTAGAGCAACTGGGCCGGCGCCACGAAGCCCGATTGCCTCGGCAGTCTGAACTAGAGGCCCGCATCGCCTCGTACGAATTGGCTTTTCGCATGCAGTCCGAGGCTCCGCACGCGGTCGACCTGGCTCAAGAAACCGAAGAGACACACCGTCTGTATGGCCTCGACCAGGCCGACACCGAGAAATTCGGCCGCCGCTGCCTGCTGGCCCGGCGCCTGGTCGAACGCGGCGTACGCTTCGTGCAAGTTTATTCGGGCGGCGGACACAACGACGAAAACTGGGACGCGCACGGCGATGTCAACGCCAATCACGAACTGCACTGCCGTGAGACCGACCAGCCCATCGCCGCGCTCTTGGCCGATCTGAAACGTCGCGGCCTGCTCGATGAAACTCTGGTCGTGTGGACCGGCGAGTTCGGACGCACCCCCACCGGCCAAAACGGCAAAGGGCGAGACCACAATCCGCGCGGCTTTACCATGTGGATGGCCGGCGCCGGAA
>CAYSXM010000813.1:0-2514 GCA_964434905.1 uncultured Pirellulales bacterium
CGACTTCCCTCCTTGCAACGCCATGTTCACTAACCACGCGGCGCGTTGCCGGCCCCCCGGACCAGGCCCCATGCGAGGTCCGGGCGGCTCGAAGTGGCCTGGGTGCTCGCCGTTGAATCGTGCCGAGACACGCACCTCAACCCAAGTGGCCAATGCCGCCTGGTCGCTGTCGTCGAGCGTGAAGGGGCGCCGGAAATCGACTCGTGCTGACAGTGTGGTCACCTTGGCCAGGCGCTGTGCAACGGGCAGCCCGCGCAATTCGGCACGCTCGGCGGGTGAAAGGTTCTCTTCCAACCAGGCCCCATAGCGCGCTAGCACCTGGTGCAAACGGTCGGCGTCAGGTTGCCGCGCAAGCTCGTGTGCTAGTTCGCGCAAGCGGTGCTGTTCCGTGGGTTCCAGGGTGGCCAGGCGATCGCGGTTTACGGCGATTCTCGCCCGTTCGGTCACATCGAACGAGGCCAATCGAACCCGGCGATCGTCGAGCGGGTCGTTGGCACCCATGCCGAAGAGGCACACTGCTACCGCGATCCAAGCAGTGGCCGTTGGTTTGGTGCCAGCACGAACCAGCATGTGCCGCGAGGGGTTACCTAGGTTCATGGTCGTCCTCCAGGAACAATCCGGCGTCGGCCAGGGCACGCAGGAACTCCACACGGTCGACCTGCCGGTAGGCGTCTAAGTTTTCCAGCAGCGGAAGGTCCTCCAGCAACTGACGATTGCCGTTGTCCCACAAGCGGATGGCGCCAAAACCAACTCCGACCAAGAGCAGCCACGCGATCCCCGCTGCGGCCCACCCTCCGGTTGCGCGGCGCCACCAGGGGCGCGAGGCAGGGTCGACCTGAAGTGCCGCCATTTCCAGGGTGCGCCCCACGAATTGCACGGTTGCCGCGGCGCGTGGCAATTCGTCGAGTGCTTGCCACGCCTGGTCCAATAGCTGCAGTTCGCGACGAGCGCCTGAATCGGCCGCCAACTGCGCTTCGACGGCGCGCGCCGCGGCCGGCGGCAGTTGTCCCGCCAAATAATCCGCCAACTGTTCGGTTAACGGCGCGGCGGCGGGTTCCGTTGCCGCCGACGAGGGCACCTGGGCCCGCTCGCGGTCAAATTCGGACTTATTCGTCGTCATGTTCACAACTTGGGTTTGATCAAAAGACTTTCTCAAAGTCCGGAGTGACGTTATTGGTGGGCCACCGCCGGCAAAGGGGGGCCAATCGCGTTGTGGACCCCCCACGCTATGCCGGCGCCGCGTGGTCACCATGGGGCGGGGGTTCGGGGCCGCCGGCCAAATAGGGCTCGAGCGCCAAACGCAGTTGCACCCGCGCTCGCGACAACAGCGACTTCACCGCTTCGGGCGACAATTCCATGACCTGGGCAATTTCCGCATAGGGCAGCCCTTCGAACTTGTTGAGTAGTACCGCCAATCGCTGGCGCTCGTTGAGCATCTCGAGTGCCGCCCGAACCACCTCGCGCAATTCCATTTTGTCAAGTTGGCGAGCGGGCGCCAGGCCGCTGGCGGCCAGTGCTAGATTGGCCAGCGGTTGTTGGCTTCCGGTGTCGCTGTTGCTCGGGGCCAGCGTTACCTCGCGCCTTCGCGAGCGAGCCCGCCTGGCGTTGAGCACCACGCGGTTGGCAATGGTAAACAACCAGGTGGTGAACTTGGCGTCGGGTGTATACGTGTGTCGAGCGCGAAACACGCGCAAGAACACCTCCTGCGCCAGATCCTCGGCCTGATCGCGCGAACCTGTCAGGTGCCCAATCACCGCGAGCAGACGGTGCTGATAGCGAACCACCAATTGTTCGAACGCCGATCCGTCGCCGTTGCGCACCGCCAGCATCAACCGCACATCGGGGTCGTCGAGTGAGCGACGCACAATCGTGGAGTCACCGATCGTCACCGAGGGTTCCCGCATGCCGAGTGCCCCCCGGCGTGCAAATTGCACCGGGGGCGCCGGCACCACCATTCTAACCCCGCCCGCGAAAAAAGGTTTCGCGACCTGGTCTGGGCGACCTGTACCTGGTGGAACCTGATTGGGCGGTAGCCAGGCGGCAAGTTTCGCGAGCGGCTCCTGCCTGCTCGGGGCGTACCGCACGTTCGGCAACAATTACTAACGGCGTTTTTCGCCTGGGCCGGCTGTCTCGGCCGCTGGAGCCTCGTCTCGATTGAGCATCCACAGCACAATGGGCGCGGCGATGAACACCGTGCTGTAAACACCGGCGATGCTGCCCACCAGCAACGCATAGGCGAAACCGTGAATGCCCTGACCGCCAAAAATGTACAGCGTGACGACCACTAATAGCACGGTCAACGAGGTCAAGATCGTGCGCGACAGGGTTTGGTTGATGGCCTGGTTAACCATGGTCGGGGTCAAGTGAGGGCTTTTGCCGCGGATCTCTCGCAGGCGATCGAAGGTGACGATCGTGTCGTTGATCGAGTAGCCCACGATCGTCAGAAACGCTGCCACGATTGGCAAGTTGATCTTGAACGGATCGACCAGCGCGAAGCCCAGGTAAGAAACCAGA
>CAYSXM010000814.1:0-2514 GCA_964434905.1 uncultured Pirellulales bacterium
TTGCCAGTGCTCTGGTCGTGACTTGACTGGGGCGACCGTTGTTGTTGTTGGCCATCAACTTGCCCCTGGGCTTCAGACCTGAGGTCTGCCGCGCGACCCCTGTGGCAAGCGGTGGCCGTGGAACCCGGATTTCTTCATGAATTTCGTGGCGAGGAATCGAACCGTGCCGCGAGTGGGGGCTATTCCTCGTAGCGAATCGCCAGGATTTCGTACCGCAGCTTGCCCGCCGGCACGGCAATCTCGACGCGATCACCCACCTTGCCCCCGACCAGCCCTTGGGCCAGGGGACTGGTGATCAAGATACGTCCCGTGTCGTAGTCTTCTTCGCCCGCACCAACCAGGGTGAAACTCTCTTCGTCGCCGAACTCCAGATCCTTGACCAACACCGTGGCGCCAAAGGCCGCCTGGTCCTTGGGGGCGTTCGAACTGGTGACAATCCGGGCTCGGTTCAGCCGGTCGCGCAGCAAGTTGATCTTGGCCTGCAACATGCCTTGCGATTCACGCGAGCCGTGGTACTCGGCATTTTCCCGCAGGTCGCCCTCGGCTCGTGCTTCTGCCACGCGGCGTTCGATGGCGGGCATTTCGACGTTTTCCAGATGCGACAGCTCCGCTTTGAGCTTGTCGTAACCGGCGCGGGTCATCGGGATCTCTTCCATCGGTCACCTTCTTGTACACCTGGCCTGTCAAGCAAACGGCTTCGCGTGGGGCTCCATCGGGGCAAGTCGCGGGGGCCGTGTCGACCGGCAACCAGCAGGGCCCGGCGGAGGGAACTATCCGATCTGACCAATCGATCGGTCTTCCGGCTGATACAGCAAGCGCCCGCAGTTCTTGCAGAACACCAGCTTCGACATGAGCAGATCGTTGATCATGTTGGGAGTGAGGCGCTGGAAACAACCGCCGCAATCCTCGTTCTCGATCGCCGCCATGCCGTCGGAACCCTTGCCCTTCATCACGCGGGCATAGTCGTCGCGCATGGCATACGGCAATTCGTTCTCGACGGTGGCCAACTCGGCCTCGAGCCGCTGGATATCGCCCTCGAGCAGGCTGGCCGCTTCCTGCACCGCGGCGGCGACCTTGTCACGCTCGGCCACCACTTTGGCCCGATCCTGATCGACGTCTACCGTCGCCTTCTTCAACTCCTCGATCTTGTCCAACAATTCAATGATTTCGTCGGCCAACACGCTGTTGGCCATCTCGTCGGCGGCAATCTGATCCTTCAACGCCTGGTACTCGCGATTGCTAGCTGCTTGATTCAGTTTGATTTTCAGCGACGCAATCTTTTCCTCACCCACCTTGAGCGCCAATTGCTTCTGGTCCGACAGCACCCGGGCGGACTTGACGTCGTGGTGCGCCTTGGCCAGACGTTCGTCGAGGGTGACCACGTTCGCCTCGCGGGCGCGCACCTGCCGGGGGCCGCGTTCGCGACGCTCTCGCAAATCGCCCAATTGGCGATGGATGCGGTGCAACTGACGCAATACCTCGGCGAACGAAGCCATGAACACCTGCTCCCGGGGGGACGCGGCGAAGGAGCCACATTCTAGGGCCAACCGCGCGCAATTTGAACCAGCCGGCTCGGGATTTGTTACCCCCGACTTGCATGCAGGTTACGACGGAGAGGATTGCGACAAATTGTCGGGCATCTGGCCACCGAACCAGCCGATGTGTTCCACCCCGATTTCCCAGCCCTGGGCCGCCTACGCAGGCGCTCGGTAGCACGGCAGCCTGGCGTATTTCGCGTGCCCCGCCCCCCGCGCATGGCGCGCGGCGCGACCCCTAGCACTCCGCGAGCGCCGGCCCGAGGGCCCCACGAGTGTCGCCAGACACTGCTGGCGTCGCTCTCGTGGGGGGCTTCGTGCTCGATTGCGGCGCGCGGCCCCACCTCAACGACGTCTAACGACGCCGACTTCTGGGTGGTTTCGCGTTGGTCGGTGGCCCGGCGATCGCCTACTCAGGTAGCGATACCTTCCAGAAAACCTTCCAACTGCTTGCTGCGAACAGGGTGTTGCAGCTTGCGCACTGCCTTGGCTTCGATCTGCCGCACCCGCTCGCGGGTGACTTTGAAAATCCGGCCCACCTCTTCCAAGGTGTAGGTGTAGCCGTCGCCCAGGCCGTACCGCAGACGAATTATTTCCCGCTCGCGAAAGGTCAAGGTTTTCAGCAAGGACTCGATCTTGTCGCGCAGCATGCCATGCGTGGCCGACGACATGGGCGACGCGGTACCGTTGTCCTCGATGAATTCTCCGAACGAACTGTCCTCGCTTTCGCCCACCGGTCGATCGAGGCTGACCGGGTGCCGGCCGATGCTCATTACACGTCGCGCCTCGTCGACGGTGATATCCGCGGCGACCGCGGTCTCCTCGGCCGTCGGTTCGCGCCCCAGCTCCTGCACCAGCCGTTTGTTCACGTTGCGCAGCCGTGACAGCACCTCGATCATGTGGACCGGAATGCGGATCGTGCGTGCCTGGTCGGCAATCGCCCGGGTGATTGCCTGGCGGATCCACCAAGTGGCATAGG
>CAYSXM010000815.1:0-2508 GCA_964434905.1 uncultured Pirellulales bacterium
ATCGGTTGATGGTGGAACTCGCCCTCGTTCAGACCCGGCGGAGTGAACCATTGTGGCAGTTTCTGTACCGCCCCCGGTGCGAAATAGAGCGCGAATTGGCCCGCCTCGGGCGCCAGCCAAAAACGATCCTCGCCGCCATGGTTATTAAAAACCTTGTCGGGCTTCTTGGTGGCGATCCAATCGCGATTGATCCAACCGTGGCTCGTGCCGGCAGCGCCGCTCGCCGTGGAGGTCAAGATCTTGCCTTGCCAGCGGGGGCAAATTGCCACCCGCGCATCGGGCGTGTGTTCGTCGGTCAGCTCGACGACATCGGTGAACTGCTTCAGAAACTCGACATCCGCGGCGTAGCTCGAATCCGGCGTCGGTGCCGCCGCCCTGACCGCCCGTGCAGCCATCAGGCAGGCCAACAAGCCGAAGATAGTTGCCGCCGTCTGCCGTCGTAGCCGCATCGGGGTCGCCTCGCAAATTGTGTGCATCGTACGCATCGGTACCCATCGGGTTACTTGGCCGACCGCCAATTGGGTCGGCTCGCCCAGTGCTCGCGGCCGCCCAAGCGGTTACCTTACGATCGCGCTGGCACACGCCAGGGCCACACGATCGGCGCGCCTGCCCCGCGACAGAGTAAGCGTCGAGAGCCACCGCAGCCCGTGGCAAGCTAACACGCCGAGTGCCGGGCCTCAAGACGCAGGGCCGTTACGGGCCGGCACCTCGCTGGGTAGTCGCGCGGGCGGTAGACCCGTGGACGGAACGTCGGGCAGCAGGCTGGCGTCCGGGCTTTCAGTCGGGGGTTGCCAAGCCACGTGCACGCGCCATCGCGCACTAGCCTCGGCCGGGTCGCCCTGCGCCGGCGATTCCTCGACCCAAGAGACCAGCGTTCGGCCCTCGGACACCCGCTGCTCGATCAGCGTGCGCCCCAAGTGTCGGCGCGACGTGGGCTCCTCGCCGCCACCTTGCCCAAACAGGTTGGCCAGCCGCGCGCCATCGTGGGACCACAGCAGTTGGCCCTGGCCATCGACCATAGCCCACGGCGCCCCATCGGGCTGCGCTAGTGCTGCCGCCAGCGTCGTCAAATCAACCGTGTCTGCCGGGCCGGGCTTGGGCGACACATCGACGCCGCCCGCGGGTCGCAACTCGAGCACGCGCGGCCGGCTGGCGCGCGCGGGGGCAGGAAAACGTCTCGCAAGTTTCCACAATAGCACCAGGTTGCGCGCGGCGCGCTGGTACTCGTCAGTAACCGTTGGATCGCGCACCAGCACCGGTTGGTCTTGCCAACGCATCGAAGATTGCCCGGCAAGTTGAAACTGCGGCGCTGCGAACGAAGCTGGCTCGGGCGCTCGGGGCAATTCGGCCGCACTGGGTGGCACGATGACGCCGCGCGCATAGCTGGCCATCGTCGCGGCGCGCAGCACCGGGGGTGGGCTGGCAGCCGCGGCCGCCACCTGGGCCAAAAACGCTGGTGCCGCGGCGCCGTCGTGCGCCGTCAACTGCGTGTGCAGCCATTGTGCGGCGGAACTCCCGAACGAAGCGGAAGTGGAATCCATGTCGGGCCTGCGCTCGGTGGCCTCGGCGGATGGACGTTCGCCAGGCGGCGATTGCACCGCAGCGCCCGCCACGCGCACTTGCCCGCGCTCGATGACCTTGATTGACCGAGCCATGCGCCATCGAGGCTCGGCACCGTCGACCGCCGAAAAGCCGGAGGTGGACTCCGCCTCGGTTCCAGGCGCGGGCGGCGCGGCAAACGGGTCGCCAAAATGCCCCGCTTCGAGCGTTACCCATTCGGCAACTGCCTGACGCAGCCAAGGAGCCAGCCGGGCTTCGAGCCGGGTGCGCCGGAACATGGCTTGCACCATTTCTCCACGCGCTGCCTGCAGAGCACCAGGCGTCACGGCCGTGTTCTCGCTGCGGGCAATCGGATTGGCAAAATCGTCGAGGTAGACAAACATGTCGGAGTCGCTATTGGCCGCGCGCGGGCCGGGCGCCGCTCGCCGATCAAGCGGCACCGGTTCACTAACCAACATCACGCCGGTTGGCTCGCGAGCAAAACCGGGATCGCGGTGGCTGGTGGTCCAGGCATCGGCCACATCGGCCCATTGTTGCCAGGTCGCTTCCAGACCTTGGGCCATCGTGGCGGCCTGTTCACGGCTTTCAGAACTGGTCACCACGAAGTGCTCGGTACGCACCTCCCAACCGCGATGCGAGACGCGCTCGCCAAATCGCGGGTGGTCCAACTCGTCGTCGAAATCGTGTTGGCCAGGTACCAGGCTCCGGCTGTCGGCGGGAGCTTGAGCCGCAACGGGCATGACACCAACGGCCAGGCCAGCCAAGCCCGCCAGGGCTAGCAGCCGCCAATTTGCTGTCGCCCGCCCACGCCCGGCCGGTCGACCCGCCACACCGCAAGGCGGGACACGCCGCAACGCAACGTCAAACTTCATGTGATCGTGCATGTCTTCTTTATCGGAAAACTCACCCCAAATTGCTCAACCGGAAGTGGAAGGAGTCCCGATAGCA
>CAYSXM010000816.1:0-2506 GCA_964434905.1 uncultured Pirellulales bacterium
GAAACCGGTGATTACCGCCACGCAAATGCTCGACAGCATGCAACACAATCGCCGCCCCACGCGCGCCGAGGCCACCGACGTGGCCAACGCCATTCTCGACGGTAGCGACGCCTGCATGCTGTCGGGTGAAACGGCCATCGGCCTGTATCCCAAGGCGGCCGTGGAAATGATGCAACAGATTGCCTGGGAGACCGAGCAACTGTTTCGTGCGCGACCCCCCTTGCCAGCCCCTTCGAGCCCGATCGAGGGGTTGCACCCGATCACGCAGTCGATCGTGTATGGGGCCGAACTCATGGCCCAGCAGCTCGACGCGCGGCTCGTGGTTTGCGCCAGCCACTCGGGCGCCACCGCGCTGGCGCTGTCGAAACGACGCAGTTTCGTACCCACCATCGGCGTCAGCGACTCGCAGGAAACCTTGCGACAAATGTGCCTGTATTGGGGCGTGGTCCCCTTGGACGGGGCCCAGTTGGGCAACAGCTTGAAGCTGCTGCAATATGTCGATCAATGGGGACGGTCCGAAGGTTGCCTGGCGGTCGGCGACCGCATTGTGATGGTCACCGGCACCAACGCGCTCTCGTCGGGAGCACACAACATGGTCGTGGTGTACCAAGTGCCGTAGCCTTGGGGGGCAAGACAACTGCAATTCCGGGTCTGCACCTTTTTCGCTCTACCCGCACGACCTGCGACCGAATTCCGTCTACCGACAACAAGTTCGCTCCTCAGGCCAGGGCCTGACATTTCATAGCGATGCTCTCGGTGACCAGCCAGGTTTCCGAGTCTCCATGGCGCTCTTCTCTTGCCGCGCCAACGCTCGACGCCCGGGGCCAATCGCGTTGCAAGTTGCGCAGAAGCTACTCGGGCAACTGTCGCACTACATCGCCCGCGGCACGCGTGGCCAGATTTTGGTAGATTTGAATATCGACCGTGTCGGCCATGATGCGTACCGAGCCGTCGCCAAACAGCAAGTGGGCTCCCACGGGGTGGTAGCTGCTAAAGTCGTCGAAATGCCCCGCCGGATGGTTCGGGGTATGGTCGGTGGTTCCTACCACGCGCACCGCGGCCAATTCGCCTTCGGCTACCACTCCGACCCAGGTCGAACCGCCCAACCGACTGCCGCGCTCGCCCAAAATCATGGTCTGGCTAAGTCCGTCCGTCAGATCGCGAAACCGCACCCGGCTTTGGTGAAAAAACGTACCGTCGCCTGCGCAGATGAAACCCGGACCCTGGTGTTCGCAAAAATCGAGATCTTTCGTGCCGAACACGCCCACGTAGTTCGAGCGGCCGACTTCCAGCCGTAGCGGGTAGCTGTCGTCGAGATCGTGAATTTCGGTGTGGTCGTGATCGTCTTCTCCCGCCGCATCGTCCGCGTGATCATGGCGGCGAATGCGCAATGTCTCCGGTGCGACGTCGCTGGGACAACGGAACGTGTGCACGGTCGTTTTGACTGGCGACACATTCAGCGCATCGTCGATGGAGGACTCAAATGTCAGCCGACCGGCCAGCGGGCTCTGCTCGACATAGGGCAGAACCAACGAGCCCCAGGCCCAGCCGGGCGACCCTTCGGGCATCGGCAGGCCCGTGTCCGGGTCGAGCGCCAACCAGCCCGGCGGCAGCGTGCCATGCGCGTCGTGATACAGGTGCAGGGCCAATCCAAGCTGGCGCAGGTTGCTGCGGCAGGTGGTCCGCCGGGCCGCTTCGCGCGCCGCTTGCACGGCCGGCAACAGCAGCGCGATCAAGATGCCGATGATGGCAATGACCACCAGCAATTCGATCAGGGTGAATCCAGACAGGCGTCGTCGACTCACGACCGATTTCTCCCCGCCAAACCCCGAACATTCCGCCGCGAAAGAGCAACCTCTCCAAGCCCCTACCATAACAGGGCCGCGAGAAAAAGCCACGCGAGAATTGGGCCAGCATTCGCCCCCCCGTTGAGGCGGCCGACACGCTCAGCAAGTCAGACGCCCCCAGCCTGCTGTCACACTTTGGCGAACCCAGGCAAACTTTTCCGCCCGGGCGATTCGCGACGCAGCGTCTGGACGACTCTAGCAACCGCCCTTGGGCGTTCGCCGCCGGCTGTTCGCCGTGGCCGCTGTGGAAGCCTTGGCACCCTGGGCAGGCTGCTTAGCGCGCATTGGCGTTGCTGGCCTACCGGCCCTTCCAGACCCCGGAGGCGGCGCCTGGGAATTTGCCTTGGCCACGGCGGCCGCTTGCTCGGCCTTGGCCGCGTCGGCCCGGCGCCACAGGTACCACGCCGCCACGCTGCGAAAGGGGGCCCATTCGGTCGTGGCTTGGGCCACCTGTTTTTTCCCCGGATGTTCGGCCAGGTTCAACAACAGTCGCAATCCGTGCTGTACGCCAAAATCGTCGACGGGCATCACGTCGAGCCGGCCCAGGGTAAAAATCAACAGCATCTGCACGGTCCATGGCCCCACGCCTCGTAGCGAAATCAGCCGCTGCACCAGTTCGGCATCGTCGAGGGTCTGCGCCGTGTGACGGTCGGGCAAAT
>CAYSXM010000817.1:0-2506 GCA_964434905.1 uncultured Pirellulales bacterium
CGTGAGTTGGCCCGGCTTGGAGAAAGCCAGCCCGGCGTACGGGTTGACGCCTGAAGAACTCGGCGCACGACTGGCGGAGCACAATCCCATTGATCGCCTGGCGCCGCTCGCCAAAGCCGGCGTGCCGCTGTTCGCTATTCACGGCAACGCCGACGAAGTCGTGCCGCTGGAAGGTAACTCTGGCGAGATGCGCAAACGCTACGAGGTGCTCGGCGGAAAAATGCAGCTCATCGTCCCGCGCGGGCAGGGGCACAGCATGTGGGAGGGCTTTTTCCAGAACCAGCCGCTCGTCGAGTTTGTACTCGCGAATGCCAAACCGCTGCCGCCACCGGCGCGCGCCGAGCGTGCGATTGACACAACAGCGCCCACGCGGCCCTACAGCCCGATGCTCTTCGGCGGCTTTCTCGAACACTTCGATCATCGACTGAAAGTCGCGCGCCATCGCTGCCGTGGCTCCTTTCGTGGAGTGGTCCATTCTGCCAAGATGGTGGCGACCCAGCCAGGGGGTCGGGGTGCCGGCGAGCGGCCGCGAGGCCAGCGGCCAAGCGGGTTGTTTCCGCTAAGAGGTTTGGTCGTGCCGGCCACCGGCCAGCTAGAACAAGGGTTGTCCCCACGTGAGCCCGCGCGCGGTCGTGTTATTGTCCGGAGGTCTCGATTCGGCGGTCACCGCGGCCGTGGCGCGCGACCGTGGCTTCGAGTTGTGGGCGCTGTCGGTCGACTATGGCCAGCGCCATCGCAGGGAGCTCGAGGCGGCGCGCCGGGTGGCCCAATCGCTGGGGGTGACGCGTCACTGGATCCAGGCGTTGGACCTGGCCGCATTTGGCGGCAGTGCACTAGTAACCCATGAACCGCTGCCCCTAGATCGCGACGAAGCGGCCATGGCCTTGACCATTCCCAGCACCTATGTCCCGGCGCGGAACACTGTTTTGCTGGCGCTGGCCTTGGCGCTGGCCGAATCGCAAGGCGCCGCCGACCTGTTCATCGGGGTCAACGCCGTCGACTATAGCGGGTATCCCGACTGCCGGCCCGAGTTCATCGCCGCCTTTGCGCGCCTGGCGAACCTGGCCACCAAGGCCGGTGTGGAGGGGACCTCGCACTTTCGGGTGCATACGCCACTGGTCGCATTGGGCAAGGCCGACATCATTCGCTGGGGACTGCGGCTGGGTGTCGATTTCGCGCTGACCCACTCTTGCTACGACCCCAACGGCCAAGGCCAGGCGTGTGGTCGTTGCGACAGTTGCCGGCTGCGGCGCCAAGGTTTTGCCGCCGCGGGCCTGACCGATCCCGTGGAATATGTCGCGTGAAGATCGCCGAAATCTATCGTTCGCGCCAGGGCGAAGGGTTGTTGGCCGGAACCGACAGCGTGTTCGTGCGCACCAGTGGCTGCAACCTGCGCTGTTGGTATTGCGACACGCCGTACACTTCGTGGACGCCCGAGGGCGAGGACCTGGCGCTGGAAGAAGTCGTGGCGGAAGCCTTGCAGTTGGCTGCCGACCATGTGGTGATTACCGGTGGCGAACCGCTGTTGTGGGCCGAGCTGACCCCCTTGTGCCAGGCGTTGGTCGAGCGGGGGCGCCACATCACGATTGAAACGGCCGGCACGCTATATCTGCCTGTCGCATGCCAGTTGATGTCGATCAGCCCCAAGCTGGCCCCCAGCGCCCCCAGCGCCGAGCGCGACGCCGTGTGGCATGGCCGACACGAGCGCACCCGGCACCGGCCCGAGGTCATTCGGCGGTTGGTGGCCGAGCACCCTTACCAGATCAAGTTGGTGGTCGACAGCCCTGCCGATTTGTCGCTGGTAGACGACTATCTGGCCGAGTTTCCCGAACTCGATCGGCAGCGGGTGTTGCTGATGCCGCAGGCGTTGTCGCTGGCCGACGAGACCGCACGGGCCACGTGGCTCGTGGCAGCCTGCGCCGCGCGAGGGCTGCGCTATTGCCCCCGCCGACAACTCGAGTGGTACGGCCTGCGCCGCGGGACGTAGGCGCGGCTGGGGTTTTTGGGTTGCGGCTTGCAGTGGGTGCCCTATGCCTAAAGATTGTCCTACGCGACTTGAATTTTCCCACCGCAGACGATTGTAACGAGGCACACTTGCACTCTTTCAACGTAAATGAATTGATTCCGCTGGTTCACGTGGCTGACGTCGAAGCGTCGATTCGGTTCTACGCTCGGCTGGGCTTTTCCGTGACAGAAAGTATGCAACATGACCAAGGAACGACCTTCTGGGCATCTTTGGAAGCTGGAGCAGCGAAGTTGATGCTGGCCTCCTCCAGTGGTCCGATTCGGCCTGAAGAGCAAGCAGTCATCTTCTACATGTATTCCTCCGACGTCGCGGCCCTGCGCAGGCATCTACTAGAACAGGGCCTGAGCGATGGCGGCGTATATTGCGGACAACTCGGCCCCAATAGCGGGCGATCGGTGGTCTTCGAAATCGGCCGACCCCACTACTTCTACTGTCCCAATCAGCATAGCGTTGCGTAAGTGGTTTTGGTATTGAGCTTTC
>CAYSXM010000818.1:0-2506 GCA_964434905.1 uncultured Pirellulales bacterium
GCCGGCCAACCGACTCTCGTTGGCCCGCTGGTTGGTCGATCGCGACAGCCCGACGGCTGCCCGGGTCTATGTCAACCGAGCGTGGCAGGCGTTGTTTGGTCAAGGGCTGGTGTCAACGCCCGAAGATTTCGGCACCCAGGGGGCGCTTCCATCGCATCCCGAACTGCTCGACTGGCTGGCCGTGGATTTCATGGATCACGGTTGGAGCAGCAAGCATCTGCTGCGGCAGATTGTCACCTCGACGACCTACCGCCAGAGCGCGCGGATCACTGCCACCAACTTAGAACGCGACCCCCACAATCGGCTCTTGGCGCGCGGCGCCAGATTTCGAGTCGACGCGGAAATCGTTCGCGATGTCGCCCTGTCTGCCAGCGGACTATTGAACCCGGCGCTGGGCGGGCGCAGCGTATTCCCACCGATCCCCGCCAGCGTACTTTCGTTTAGCTATGGTCCGATGAGTTGGGAAACCGAGACGGGTCCCAACCGCTATCGCCGCGCACTCTACACCTTTCGTCGTCGTTCGATCCCGTTCCCGGCCCTGGCGAACTTCGACAGCCCGAACGGCGACGCCGCGTGCGTTTGCCGCGCGCGTTCGAATACGCCGCTGCAGGCACTCACCACGTTGAACGAAACCCTATTTACCGAGTGCGCGCAAGCGCTGGCTCGCCGGGCCTGGCACGAAGGTGGATCGACCGACGAAGCGCGCCTGGGGTATGCGTTTCGCTGTTGTGTCTGTCGTGTGCCGGCAGCCGACGAATTGGCCACCCTGCTCGATTTGCTCGACCACCAGCGCCGCTATCTGGCCCAGGGGTGGACGAGCGCATGGCAAATTGCCACGGGGCGCCCCGACCACTCGGCGGCGCTGCCCGAGGGGGCCAATCCCACCGACCTGGCTGCGTATACACTGGTGGCGCGGGTGCTGTTGAATCTCGATGAAACACTTACCCGGGAATAGCCCCATGCCTCTTACGGCGCAATCTGCGTCCCTGACTTCGGGTGCCGCTGTACATCGGTTGGCGAACCGCCGCTGGTTCCTGGAACAATGTGGCGTGGGGCTGGGCGCGCTCGCACTGCGCACCCTGGCCCCAACCACGACGGCCCGAGCCGACGAGACCTCGCTGGCGCCGCTCGCCCCGCGCGCGCCCCATTTCGCCCCCCGCGCCAAACGGGTGATCTATTTGTTCATGGCGGGCGCGCCAAGCCACCTCGATCTGTTTGACTACAAGCCGCAGTTGGTCAAGTATCACGGTCAACTTCCCCCCGCCGAACTGCTGCAAGGCTATCGCGCCGCGTTTATCAATCCCAACTCAAAACTTCTGGCCCCCAAATTCCCGTTCGCCAAGCACTGGCAATCGGGCGCCGAACTGTCCGAACTGCTACCCCATTTGGCCACGGTGGTCGACGACGTGGCGATTGTGCGATCGATGGTGACCGATGCTTTTAATCACGCGCCGGCCCAAATTTTCATGAATACGGGCAGCCAACAGTTCGGGCGGCCGAGTTTCGGCGCCTGGTCGATTTACGGCCTGGGGTGCGAGACCCAGGAACTGCCGGCCTTCGTGGTGTTCAGCTCGGGCAAGAAGGGAACTAGCGGCGGCGCCTCGAACTGGGGCAGCGGCTTCCTCCCATCGCAGTATCAAGGCGTGCCGTTTCGCAACCAGGGCGACCCGATCTTGTTCTTGTCGAACCCGCCCGGCATCGACGCCCACCTGCAACAAGATGCCCTGAACGCGCTACGCCGCTTGAACGAACGCCGGCTGGCTGAGATGGGAGATCCTGAAATCGCCACCCGCATTCAGTCTTATGAAATGGCGTTCCGCATGCAGACCAGCGCGCCCGACTTGATGGATTTGGGACAAGAAACGGCACAAACCTTGGCGGATTATGGCGTGGAACCGGGCCAGCCGTCGTTCGCGATGAATTGCCTGCTGGCACGGCGATTGATCGAACGTGGGGTGCGCTTCGTGCAGTTGTTCCACGAGGCTTGGGACCACCACGGCGGTCTGACCGCTGGTCTCAAGGAACAGTGTGCCGCCACCGATCGCCCTGCCGCGGCCCTGGTAGCCGATCTCAAACGCCGGGGTTTGTTGGAGGACACCTTGGTGATTTGGGGGGGCGAGTTTGGTCGTACCCCCATGGTGCAAGGCGGCGACGATGGACGCGACCACCATCCCAATGCCTTTACCATGTGGCTGGCCGGCGGCGGAATACGCGCGGGTCAGACCCTGGGGGCTAGCGACGAGTTCGGCTTCAAGGCCGTCGAGGATCGCGTGCATGTGCACGACCTGCACGCCACGCTGTTGCACCTGCTGGGATTCGACCACCTGCGACTGACCCACCGCTTCCAAGGTCGCAATTTCCGTTTGACCGACGTACACGGCCAATTGGTGACCAAGCTGCTGGCCTGACGCGCGTGGCCCCTTGTGGTGGGTCGCCTGGCGCGGATATTGAACCCGAATTATTCCTGAGCCTTCTGCTGCGGAGCCGAATGTGTCGCGTCTGCTGC
>CAYSXM010000819.1:0-2505 GCA_964434905.1 uncultured Pirellulales bacterium
GCCGGCCTATCAAACGGCTCCGAGCTACGACACCGTGCCCGCCTCGGCTTCAATTCCGGCCGCAGCGCCGACGCGCTATCGGCCCGGCGGAACCAGCGACTATGGCCCCTCGGCCGGCACGCGGTGGAACGCCGCGGTTCCAGTGAACAATCCCGTCACACCGGTCGGATACCAAACGGAACCATCGATGCCGGCCTATCCCACTGCGACCAGTGTGCCGCAGGTGGCCTCGCCGGCGCCCTACGCACCGCCGATCCAATAGGCCGTGTCGCGATCGCTCGGCCGCGCATGCCAATGGTTGTTAGCCACCGCGGCGTTGCGCTAATTGCCGCGCGGAGTTGTGCTCCGCATTTGGCGAGCTTGAAAAATGACACGATGGCATTTTTCAACGGACGGCTAGACCGATCGGGCAGGCGCAGCGTACCCCAACCCTGGTCCAGAAAGTTCGGCCGTGTGAACGGTGCCATCTTTCACGCGGAACATTCCGGGAAACCGATCTTCCCACCCGCGATTGCCGGCCGGGCAATACTGTCGGCCGTTGCCTTCGATCGCCGCCACGCCGGGAATGCGCGCCGCCAATCCGGCCGATTGTAAAAACGAGGCACCCGGGCAGGTCAGGTCTTGCACGCAGAGGAACATCGCATATCGCTGGGCCGCGGCGCCCATCAAGAGCGCCTCGGTCTGTCCCTTGCAGGCCTTCAGCGCCACGCCCGAATAGCCCATTTCGCGGCACATTTCCAGGCTTTCCAGGTCGATCAGCGATTCGTCGATCACCACCGGCTTGCGTCGCGCTGCCGCATGCATGCGATTCTCAGGATGCGCTCGCAGTTCACGATGCGTGGGTTGCTCGATGTACTGAATGCGTTCATAACCGACCGGCGACAAACTCGCGACGCGGTCGAGGAATTCGAGCACGTACCCCACATCGGCGCAGCGCTCGTTGAAGTCGCAGGAATAGTGCCAACGCCGGCAACCCCGCGCTGCCTGCGCCCCTGCGGCCACTTGCTCCACGGCTGCGACTCGCGCCACGTCCCACTCGAGGTCATCGCCGGCGAGCTTGATCTTCAGATGGGTCAGGCCGTTGTTGGCGATCCACTGGCCGAGCGTTTCCGGCAACCCGTCGCCCACCGGATGAATCACATCGGCCGGTATCAGCGGGTCGAGCGCGCCGACCAGATGGTACAACGGCATCCGCGCCTGCGGCACCCGCGACGTGTAGCGGTCCAGGTACTGTCCTGCGAAGTCGGGATGCAACATGGCTCCAAGGTCACAATTAACGAAATCGGGCCCCAGCAGGTCATAGCTGTTCGCACTGTGCACCAGGCCATATGCATCATGTACCGCGGCTTCGATCGGGCTGGCACACACCAGTTGGGCCAACCGCGGGATGGGCTCAGGCAAGTGGTGCTGCTGCGCCAAGGCGCGCGCGGCCGAGCTGTGGTCGTGCGCCAGCGACCGTGTGATCTCCAGCGGATGTCCCCACTCGCGAAATTGGCTGGCCAACTCTGCCAGCCGCACACCCAGCGCCTGCATGACCGCGGCCGTAATCTCGCCCGACACCACCTGGCTGGGCCAGGCCCAGGCGTTGCCCAGGGGCATCGAACCGTGACCGGTGGCGCTTTGGCCGGCGCGGGTTTCGACATCGGCCCAGATGTGCAGCAGCACCGCGTCGGTCACCACGCGCCCACCAAACTTCATCGGGGTGCGGTACCCGATCCGCTCGATTTTGTGTCGCACTTCGTTCAGTCGAATGTCGGTCGCACGGGGCATGGCGGGACCTCCGGCAGGGATCGCAAGGGGAACGTTCGCCTCGGCAGCGAAGCCCTCGTATCATATCAGCCTGTTCTACCGCCCACGGCCGACTTCCGGCCGACCAACCTCGCAGAGCACCGAAGGAGCAACATGCCTTGTCGCCAGGTTGTAATCTTGCTGTTCGACGATGTCGAAGAACTCGATTTTTGCGGACCGCTCGAGGTGTTTGCCGTCGCCGGGCGATCGACGCCTACTTCCAGCGATAGCCAGCACTTTCAGGTGAGTACCGTGGCCAGAACCGCCGACGCGGTTCGCGGCCGCAACGGTCTGCGCGTGCTACCCCATGGGGACTTCCGAACGTGTCCCGCCGCGGACATTCTGTTAATTCCCGGTGGCTGGGGCACGCGCCCCCTGCTGAACGACCCAGCTACGCTCGCCTGGATTGCCGAACGAGCCGGTCGGGCCGAGCTCATTCTCAGCGTATGTACCGGTGCCCTGGTCCTGGGAAAACTGGGCCTGCTCGACGGGCTGCGTGCCACCACACACCACAACGCCGTCGAGCTGCTCGGCCAGGTGGCGCCGCGTGCGACCCTAGTACCCGAAGAGCGCGTGGTCGACAACGGCCGAGTGGTGCTCTCGGCGGGCGTCGCCGCGGGGATCGAAATGTCGTTGCACGTGGTCGCGCGATTGCTGGGTCAGGAACACGCACGGCGTACGGCCCAGCATATCGAATATCCTTGGACACTTGCCTCA
>CAYSXM010000820.1:0-2501 GCA_964434905.1 uncultured Pirellulales bacterium
ACGCCGCGCGACGCGCCCTGGAGCACGAGGTGCGGCAGCTACAAGCAGAGGCCGCCCGGCGGCGCGCCACGAATGAATCGAACAGTGGGCCGCAGTCAAGCACCGTCTAACGTCCACTTGGTGTCCGTGGTACATTAACGGTGGGTGTTCCAGGCGCTGCGTGGCCGCGGGTGGAGAAACAATGGTGGCCTTGGACGCGGTGCGGTGGTCGATCGTGTGGGGGCAGTTGGCCGCCTATTGCCTGGTGTTTGGCGCGGTGCACTGTCGCCGTCGGCCGCTGGTAGTCGCCGGTTGGCGCGACACGCTGGCCTTGGCCGTGTCCTGTGCCGGCATCGTCATGGTGGGGCCCGCCGAATTGTTCATGCCCCATGCGGCGGCCACTCGATTTGGCGCGCCGATTTGGCTACTGTTGGGCTGGCTATATTTTCTGGCGGTCGTGCTGGTGCTGATTCACCAGCGTCCGCGGCTGGTGATTTACCATGCCGACCGTCAACAGGTACGCGCGGCGCTCGAGCGCACGCTGGCAGCGCTCGATCCGGGGTGGACCGCGGCCGGCAACAGTTTCAGCCTGGCGAGCGGCCGGCTCGAGTTGCGGCTCGACGCTTCGTCGACGCTGGGCTGCGTAACGGTGTCAACCCTGGGCGACCAGCCAGCGATGGTCCTCTGGCATCCGGTAGCACGGGGGTTGCGCCGCGAACTGGCCGGCGCCAGCAGTCCTTCCCACACCGTGGGTCTGGGGCTCGTGACGGTGGCAGCGCTGTTGGGAGCTTCGATCGTGTATCGCCTGACCGACGATCCTCAATCGATTGCGCAGTTGGTCAGCGATCTGTTGCGCCGGCGATAGGCACACGCCTGAGCGCTGCCAGGCCGAGGACCAAGGCCCCCCAAGGCAATCTGGTGGCAGCGCGAAAAAAAACCGGCCGACGGCTCGTTTTCAAGCCGCCGGCCGGGTGGGTGTCTGCCAATCGATCGAACTCGCTATTCGCGAGCCGACTGTCGATTAATACATGTCGTAGTCGCCGCCGTGACCTGCGCCACCCTTCTTCGGTTCATCCTTGGGCTTTTCGGCGATCAAGGCGTCGCTGGTCAGCAACAAAGTGGCCACGCTGGCCGCGTTTTGCAGGGCGGTTCTGACCACCTTGGTGGGGTCGATGATGCCGGCCTTGACCAGGTCTTCATACTTGTCCGTGGCCGCGTTGTAGCCAAAGTTGCCTTCGCCCGACAGCACTTTTTCACAGACGATGCTGCCGTCTTGGCCGGCATTCGCGGAAATCTGCGTGACGGGCGCCCGGCAAGCTCGCAACACGATGTTGTAGCCCACCACCTGATCGTCGGCCAAATCCTTGCTGGCTTTGACACTCGACGAAGCCCGCAACAGGGCCACGCCGCCGCCCGGCAAGATACCTTCTTCCACCGCGGCCCGGGTGGCATGCAATGCGTCTTCAACGCGGGCCTTCTTTTCCTTCATCTCGCTTTCGGTGGCGGCACCCACATTCACCTTGGCAACTCCGCCCGAGAGCTTGGCCAAACGCTCTTCGAGTTTTTCGCGATCGTAGTCGCTCGTGGCTTGCTCGATCTCACGGCGAATCTGCTCGATGCGCGCCTTGATATCGCTCGACTTACCGGCACCTTCGATGATCGTGGTGTTGTCCTTGTCGACAATCACCTTTTTGGCGCGACCCAGGTCGGTAATCGGCAGGTTTTCCAACTTGATGCCCAAGCTTTCGAACACCGCGGTGCCACCGGCCAGAATGCCGATGTCTTCCATCATCGCCTTCCGGCGATCGCCGTAGCCTGGTGCCTTGACAGCACAGCACTTGAACGTGCCGCGGAGCTTGTTGATCACCAGCGTGGCCAGGGCTTCGCCCTCGACCTCTTCGGCTACGATCAACAGCGGCCGCCCGGCGTTGACAACGGCCTCGAGCACCGGCACCATTTCCTTGACGTTCGAGATCTTCTTCTCGAACACGAGGATGTACGGATCGTCGAGCACGCATTCCATCTTGGTGGGGTCGGTCACGAAATACGGCGACAAGTAACCGCGATCGAATTGCATCCCTTCGACGAATTCGACTTCGGTGCGCAGACTCTTGCCCTCGTCGACCGTAATCACACCATCCTTGCCAACCTTGTCCATGGCCTCGGCCAACAACTCGCCGATTTCGGCGTCGTTGTTGCTGGCCACGGCGCCCACCTGAGCCATTTCCTTGCGGCTCTTGATGGTGATGGCCATTTTGTGCAGTTTGTTCGTGATGTCTTCCACCGCGCTCTCAATTCCCGACTTGAGTTGCACGGGGTTGACGCCCGCCACGACCGCCCGCAAGCCTTCGTTGAAAATCGCTTCCGCCATGACCGTGGCCGTGGTCGTGCCATCGCCTGCCACGTCGCTGGTCTTCGAGGCCACCTCGCGGACCATGCGGGCGCCCATGTTCTCGTAGGCGTCCTCCAGGTCGATCTCCTTGGCCACGGTGACGCCGTCCTTGGTCACGGTGGGCGAGCCG
>CAYSXM010000821.1:0-2485 GCA_964434905.1 uncultured Pirellulales bacterium
GGCGTCGAGCACGAGCAGCACTTCGTGCGGCGCGCCGGGCAGCACTTTGCCGATCACGCGGTGCATCTTGGTTAGCTGCTGCATCAGATTCTGCTGAGTCTGTAAGCGGCCGGCCGTGTCGACAATACAGACGTCGAAACCGCGTTCCACCGCGGTGGCCACCGCGCGGTGTGCCACGCTAGCAGGGTCGGAACCTTGTGGCCCGGTTACGATTTCCACGCCCAATCGTCCGGCCCAAATGGTGAGTTGCTCCACGGCTGCCGCGCGGAACGTATCGCCCGCGCCCAGCACCACGGTCTTGCCCGACTTGGTCAGCAACCGTGCTAATTTGGCGATGGAAGTGGTCTTGCCCGCGCCGTTCACGCCCGACACCATGATGACCGTGGGTCCCGACGCTGCGAACTGGATCGGCTCGGCCGGCTGTGCCATCAGGGCCTTGAGCTTGTGCTTGACCACGGTCAGCACGTCTTCGAGGTGCACGACGCGTCCGCGAAATTGCGATCGCACATCGTCCACGATGGCGCTCGCCGCGTCGACGCCCATGTCCGTCTTGATCAGCACTTCCAGCAGCTCGCTTAGAAATGCATCGTCGACCAGGCGGCCTTCGCGTTTGAACAGGTCGCGAATGTCGGTCTTCAACAACTGAGCGGTCTTTTTCAGACCCTGTTTGATCTTGTCGAACAGTCCCATCGCAATGGCTCACCAAGAAATGTGGGTCGGAGTGTCGCGCGGCAACAAGCCGGCTGGCTCAGATTATTTCAGAACGTCGTTGCTAGGAAGCGGCCGTGTTGTGGCTCCAGAAAATCGGTCATCGGCTCCTGCCGCAATCCGTTGAATTCCATTGTCGGAGTCGATGGCCGCTCGACGGACTCGGTTGGGCCCTGCCGGCGACGGCTCGAACGTCGTGCGGCATTAGGCCCCGGGCGTCGCAGATTCGGCCGTCGGGGGCGTGCGCCGGTCGGCCAGAAAGCGGTCTAGGATTCCATTCACGAACTGGGCCGAGTGCGCCGAGCCGAACCGTTTTGCGAGCTCAACCGCCTCGTTGATCGCCACCCGGCCTGGGGTCTCGCTATACAAGATTTCGTAAACGCCTAGCCGCAACAGGTTGCGGTCGGTGGCGGCCATGCGCGCTAGGCTCCAATTGGCGGCCGTGCGAGACAAAAGCGTGTCGAGTTCGGGCCGATTGCGCCGCACGCCGGAAACCAACTGCCGCGCGAATTCGACCAGCTCGCGGGTACCCAGCCGGGCGCGCAGAAAATCGTCGGTGGTGGCCGGATTCAAACCTGGGTTCAGGTCGTCCTGGAACAACACCTGCAGGGCGACTTCTCGTGCTCGACTGCGTCGCGCCATAGCTCGGTCAGCACCAGAGAGGAATTCAAGGCGGGAGGGAAAGCGTGGCGGGGCGGCGACTCGTCAACTGGGCAGTTGGCCCAACAGGTCGATCATCGTCAAGGCGGCCAGAGCACACTCGCTACCCTTGTTGCCCACATTGCCACCCGACCGATGAATTGCCTGTTCGAGCGTATCGCAAGTGAGCACGCCGAACAAGACGGGTACACCGCTCTGCCGGCTGGTCTTGGACAAACTCAAGCTCACCGCGCGGTTGATGTGCTGATCGTGTGTTGTTTCTCCCCGGACCACCGCCCCCAGGCAAATCACCGCCAGGTAGCCACCGCTGTGCGCCAAACGGTCGGCAATCAGTGGAATTTCGAACGCCCCCGGCGCGTGACAAACATCGACCGCTTCGTCGGGCACCTGGTGTTGGGCCAACGTGGTCAGCGCCCCCGCTAGCAGCCGGTCGGTCACGGCGGCATTGTACCTTGAAACAACCACCGCCAGCCGGCCAGAGGGCGGCAGAGGGCTCCCGCTGAACACGCGTGCCACGGTTAACCTTTCATGCTCATCAGGAATTCCGCGTTCGATTTGGTCTTGGCCATCCGCGTGACCATCAATTCCATCGCGTCGGGCGGATTCATCTCGTTGAGTACCCGCCGCAGAATACACATCCGCCGATACTCGTCGGGATCCAACAACATTTCCTCACGGCGCGTGCCCGAGCCATTGATGTCGATGGCCGGCCAAATGCGTTTATCTACCAGACGCCGGTCGAGCACGATTTCCAAATTTCCCGTCCCCTTGAATTCCTCGAAGATCACGTCGTCCATCTTGCTGCCCGTGTCGACCAGCGCGGTGGCCAGAATGGTCAGCGAGCCTCCTTCCTCGACCTTGCGCGCCGCGCCGAAAAACCTTTTGGGCTTTTGCAGGGCGTTGGCGTCGACACCACCCGACAAGATCTTTCCCGAGTGCGGCACTTCGGAATTCCAAGCGCGGGCGAAACGGGTAATCGAGTCGAGGAAGATGACGACATCGCGGCCATATTCGACCATCCGCTTGGCTTTCTCGATGACCATTTCGGCGACCTGAACGTGCCGAGACGAATCCTCGTCGAAGGTTGAACTGATGACCTCGCACTGCGGGCCCTTGA
>CAYSXM010000822.1:0-2477 GCA_964434905.1 uncultured Pirellulales bacterium
GTAGATTTTTTGCGTTCGTAGCGTGCGGTAAACAATGTCTTCGATGCTGGCAAGCACCACGCGCTGCACGCCCTGGCGACCCCAGGTAACTGCCAGCTCGTTGATCCACACCGAGCACAAGCTGATCGCCACGCACAGCACGTAGATCGGCCACAAGAACACCATCGGGCTAATGCCCAGGCTCTTCGCGGCGGTGATTTCATTCGAACTGGACATCCGCCCGAAGACGAAACAGGCGGCAAACAACACCGTGGCCGGCAAGATGAAGCGCATCATCTCGGGCAAGACATAGGGTAGTATCAACAGCACTTCGACAGGCCCCAGCCCCTGGTTCAGTGCCTCCTTACCCAGCCCATACAGCAGCATGACCAGCGTCAACGCGAGCAGCGCGGCCAGAAAGACCTTGAGGAACTCCCACACCACGTAGCGCGTCAATAGTGGCATGGCCGCCAGCCTGGGAGTTTGCGGCTAGTGAAGCGTCAACCCAGCTTTACTGGGCGACGTGGAACGACCCCCAACCCCGGCCGGGCGCCGCAACGTGTTCCTGGAATGTCGCACCGTGATGCAGAAATTTTAGAGGGTTGGCAGCGCCCGCCCGCTAGGGCAACATCAGCAGGTGCGGCCACCAGGCTTCCGTTCGCAGGTTAACCAGCACCTCGCACGCAATCGGAATCCAGACCCAACGCAAGGCACGCCGACATTCGATCGCCAAACAGCGCACATCAACTTGGATTTGCGACGGCGTGGTAAAACTGGAAAGTCGCGGCCAGAACCTCGGTACACGTTGACAATACTCCACGTACGATGCTCCATGACGCGCCCGCAACCGATGCTCTTCGGCGGGAACCGTGGCCGCGTAATAGGCTGCCGTGGCCAGCACCAACCCCACGCCAAACGTCAGGCTGTGAATCAACAGCGCCACTGCCAGGGTCATCAGGAATGTGCCCAAGTACAACGGATTGCGGCACAACGAATAGGGCCCCGTCGTGGCCACTTCACTTCCCTTGCGCCCGCCAATATACAGCGTGGCCCACAAACGAAAGGCAGCCCCCGCCACGAACACCATCCACCCCAATGTCTCCAGTTGCATATCGCCCCAAGAACCCTCGCGCACGGCGGGTGTCGAGACCACCGCCAACACCGTGAAGGGGGTCAGCACCGCTAGCGCGATGATTCCCCGCGCTCGTGAAAACCAGTTGCGGGGCTCTCGTTTTTCGAGCAAGGGCACGTGCGACAGCGAGCCGTCTGCCATGGTAATTCTTGTCCTTGGACGGTCAGGGTTAAACTGCATCAGCTTGGCCGCGCGCGCCGGCCACTAGCACCGCCGAGGGCGCCCATCGCCCGCCTGTTGGTGCCTCGCCGAACTGCCGACAACTGCGCTCGGCATGCCAATCGGCCCACACGGGTCGGCAAGCAGGTCGAGAAACTATTGATTCGGCCGCCATGGGTCAACCTCAGAAAACTGGGCGAATCGGGCAACAACCAGCCAGCCACCGGCCATTGCTTGACCGGCCTTCCCCAGACCATCCAAGATGTTGCGACCTAGGTCGCTCGGGGGGCCGTTGTGTCTGCTTCTCGCCTGCCCCGCGAAACGGGTTAAAACCAGGAAGTTTTTCGTTCCGTACTACCCGCCAACCCCCCTCCTGCAGTGCTTCGTCACTTGGCTGCCATCGCGCGGTACGCTACCGGTCCGGCCGACCCATCTGCGGCCTCCGGCCACGACCGGCGCACCGCGAATTGGTGTGCCCGGGGCGCCTTGGTGCTGTTGGTCTTGCTGGTGTTTGGGCGGACGTGGAGCCATGGTTTTGTTGATCTCGACGATCACGCCAATTTGCGCGACAACCCCCACCTGCGCCCCCTCAGCGTGGCCAACCTCGAACGGGTGTGGACCACCGGCTACATCGGGCTGTATGCCCCGGTAACCTACAGCTACTGGACTGCGGTGTGTGGGATCAGCGACACCTGGCACGGAGCAGGCGCACCGCTCGACGCACGGCTATTTCACGCCGGCAATCTGGCGCTCTATGTGCTGTGCGTGCTATTGGCGCACGAGCTATTGTGTCGCTTGTGCCCTCGTGCCGGCCCGGTGGCATGCGGACTGGGCGCGGCGGCCTTTGCCACCCATCCGTTGCATGTCGAAAGCGTGGCCTGGGTCACCGAAGCCAAGGGACTCCTGGCGGCCTGCGGGGCGCTGGGCGCGCTGTGCTGCTGGTTTCCACGCAGTCAATCGGGCCAACCGACGGTGGCAACGTTCAGGTCTGGGTCCTCGCTGCTGGCGCTGGGCGCACTTGGTTTCGGTCTAGGGGCCAAACCCTCGGCGGCCGTGGCGCCCTTGTTGGCCATGGTGCTGGCCGTGGTGTGGCTCGGCCATTCGTGGCGCCGCGCGCTCCTGCGGTTTGCACCAGGCTTGGTATTTTGCCTGGCTATGTTGGTGGCCACAAAGTCTTGGTTCCAAGCCGATGAGCTATTGGCCGCCG
>CAYSXM010000823.1:0-2476 GCA_964434905.1 uncultured Pirellulales bacterium
GGCGCCACGGCTGGCGGCCATCGACGTCGGTACGAACAGCATTCGGCTGAGCATCGCCGAGGGGTTGCGCGATGGAAAATACCGCGTGCTCGACGACGAAAAAGACGCCACACGGCTGGGGCGCAACCTGGCGGCCAGCCAGCGGCTCGACCCCGCGGCGGTTGAGCAATCGTTGGCGGCGCTGCGCCGCATGAAGCAGATCGCCACGGGGTATCAGGTGCAGCAACTGCGCGCGATTGCCACCTGTGCCGTGCGCGAAGCCCAGGACGGGCTGGCGTTTTGTCGGCGCGTGTCCGAGGAAATCGGCTTAGAACTCGAAGTAGTCAGCGCCAAGCGCGAGGCCCGCCTGGCGTTTACCTCGGTCGCCCGCAATTTCGATCTGCAAGGTAAGAACGTGGCGGTGGCCGACATCGGCGGGGGAAGCACGGAGATCGTACTGGCCTCGGGACCGATCATCGAGGAGATCTATACCACGCCGCTGGGCGCGGTGCGATTGGGCGAACGGTATGGCACGTCGGAAAGCTTGGGGGCCGCGGAGTTCGAACAATTGCTGGTCGCCATCGAGCGCCTGCTACGCAAGCACACGGCCAAACCACTGTTCATTCCCCACGTGCTGATTGGCACCGGTGGAACGTTCACCGCCTTGGCCACGATGCTGATGGCCGCCAGGCGCCAGACCAACTTGCCGGTGCGCGGCTACCTGGCCACGCGGGCCGATGTGCGGCATCTGCTCGACCGCCTGCGCAAGCTCTCGCCCAAGGCGCGGCGCGGCGTGCCGGGTTTGAGCCCCGATCGATCCGACATCATCGTGGCGGGTCTGGCCGTGATCGACTGCCTGATGGGGCGGCTCGAGGTCAATCTGGTTCAGGTGCACGATGGCGGGGTGCGCGACGGCCTGTTGCTAACCATGGTGGAGCCGGCCAGCACACCCGCGGCGCCAGCGGCCACCGACCGCCAATCGGCGATCGACCAATTCGCACAGCGGTGCGGAGTCGATTTGAGCCACGGCCGGCATGTGGCCCACCTGGCCGGTTCGCTGTTCGACCAGTTGGCCGAGTGGTTTCCGCTGGCGCCCTCCGATCGCCGGCTGCTCGAGGCGGCGGCTCAACTACAGGACGTAGGCTATCTGATCGACTATGCACAGCATCACAAGCATAGCTATCACCTGATCCTCAACAGTCACCTGCCCGACTTTGCTCCGGAAGAGTTGGAGTTGGTGGCCAATGTGGCGCGGTACCACCGCGGCGCCGCCCCCCGCATCAAGCATCGTGGGTTTCGAAAACTATCGAAGCGTGATCGGCGGCGTGTGCGGCGGTTGGCAGCGGTGCTGCGATTGGCCGGTGGGTTCGACCGCAGCCATAGCCAGCAAGTGACCGATGTCGAGGTACTTCGGTTGAACAACCAGTGGCAGATGCTGGCGGTCTCGGCCGAACTGCCCGAGGCCGATCTCTGGGGGGCTCGGCGTCGCGTGGCGGAGTTCGAGAAAGAATTCGACGCGTCGCTGGTCATCGATTGGCGACCGTCGGCGACACCTGCCACGACCGGTTAGCAGCCCGTTGCAATCTTGAACAGGCTGCTGTGACAACGCGTGGGGCCGTGTCAGGTCTGTTCGTTGGACGAGCACACGTCGATAAACCGCCCACCGCTCTCATACCAACCTGTGCGAGTGAAGCGGCACCACGACAGATCGACGACAAATCGCGTCGAGCCAGCGGGTGCCAGTTCGAGCTCGGCCAGCACCCTGCGAAACGCCAACGGCTGCGGATGAAAAAAGGACAGACCGCGTTCGGAAAGATCCTTGCCGGCTGCGACGACTGCTTCCCCCAGGGGCGTGACGCCATCGGCCGCCAGGGGTGTCAGTCGCACCAGGCGCGCCAGGGGAAATCGCTGGTCGCTACGGCGATCCAGCCCCCGCGAGCAGGGATGCAGCGCCGCCACCACGTTCCACACCGAGGCTCGAATTCGCTCTTCGACCATGCGCGTCCGGCCGGCATCGACCGCGGGCGCGCACGGGGTGCCGACGCCACTTTCCGTCACCGTACTCATGAAGTCTCAAAGCGAGTGAAATGGCCCGTCGTCGGGCGTGAGAAAGGGCCGCGAGAACCGCGCCCGCCAAGGGATATGTAAGTCTCGAAGCACCGTGGGTCAAGGCACGGGCGGTTGAAATTGGGTTGTCACCACCGCGCCCCGACCGATCGACCGCATGGCGACGATTGCGCGGGCCAGCGCGCGCTCCGTCGAGACCGTGCGCGCCGCGAGCGCCAGCCAGATGGCGAGGCGTTTACGGGTCCGCGCAGGGCGGGTCAACACCCCACAGCAGGTAACCCCACCAACGCATCCGCCGATCGCTCGGGTTCGGTCGTTTCTGGGGGGGCCAGGCGTGCCACCAATTGCAGGTCACGCACCACAATTCGGCAAGGTGCTGGGATTGCCACGCTTGGATCGCGGCCTGCTCGTAGGCCAGTTGGCCTTCGTC
>CAYSXM010000824.1:0-2475 GCA_964434905.1 uncultured Pirellulales bacterium
ATCAGATCGAGCAGCTTTCGCGTGGCCAGGTGGTTCTTCACGTTGGCATAGCCCAACCGGCTGGGTATTCCCGCGGCACGACCCACCGCAGCTAGTAAACACGCTTTGGTCACGCACCAACCGCGCCCCGCCGCGAGCACATCGCTGGCCCGGAAACTCTCGCGTTCCAACCGCAGCCCATATGCCGAATAGCGAATGCCATCGCGCACGGCATAGAACAGCCGCAACGCACGCTCGGTCGGCGCCTCGGCACCGCCCACCACCTGAGCGGAATAGGCCCGCACCGCGGGATCGTCACTGTTGATGAACCAGGTCGGCTCCAGATACTCGCTGTGCATGGCTCATCTCGGCGTCAGGGCTCGAACGTGGGCGCTAGACTCTCCAGAACCCCCAGGCTGCAATCACCCACGAGCGTAATCACTGGCCATCAACCGGGGTAGGGTGGTCATCTGGGAGAACTGCAAAGTCGGGGTCCGGAACCGTTGTCGGTAGACCCGCGTCGCAATCAGCAGTTTCCGTCCCGCAGAAAACTGGTTCTTGACCCCTGGCGATCGACTTTGCAGCGCCCTGGGGCTCTCCCCGCGGTGGATACGGCCTGTGACAAGTCGGGCAGTCCATGGCATCCGCGAACTCTGCCCAGTTCGAGTGGCTGTGGCAAACCCTGACGGCCCGTTACATGCCTTCTAATCCCTACAGCCCGTACAGGCCGACGATTCCCACACGGCTTAGCCTACTGGTCGGTTTCCCAGGTTGCTGGGGAATTCGCGCGGTGTGGCTCGGGCCCTGTACCACCAGGCCTTCTGGTGCTCGGATTCACCGTGCCCGGCGCCTTACGGCTGGCACAGACTTACGGGCAGCGTCCAAGCACGATACCGCGGCGGGGGACGAAACTTCATGCGACGATTGAACTGCCTTTCGCGCAGCGCTCGAGCCTGGCTCGCTTTGTCGCTGGCTTGGCTGCTGCAGGGCTCTTTGCCCTTGGCCATGGCCCAACAGGGCCATTTTGAAATGCGCAGGCTGCCGGCGGTCGTGGCCGCTCCCGAGGCTCTCGAACCCTCTCGATTTCCCACGCCCGATCTTGCCGCCGACGATTTGTTTCCGCGTGCAGCGGCCGTCATGACCGACCAGGGGATCCTTCCCACGGAATCGCCTGCCGACCTGCCAAATAGCTTGCCCGATTTCATGCCCGGAATAGCCGTGCCAGCCAGCCCCGTTCCTGCGGTGCCAGCACGTGCGGCGCCGACTCCAGCATTGCCGGCCTTCGTAACACCGTCCCTACCGGCAGCTTCCCAAGAAGCACGGTGGGGTGCCGTGCCTGCCAGCTATATCAGCACGTCGCCAATTTCGACCAGCGGCCCGGCCGCCGCCGAGTCGGCGGGCATGGGCACGCCCGACGCGCTGTCCAGTTCGATCTCGGGCGCGAGGTTGTTGCCCGGCGCAAGGCTGCCAGGGCCCACGGTCGAACCGGTGGCGCAACAACTAGAGGTTCCAACGCCACCGCCGGCGGTCGATCAGATGCAGGTTGAAGATTTGGGGGTGGTCGCCGGGTCTCCGTTTTTCTCAGCCGGCCGCCCCGCCGACCCGTACGACAACTGGAGCCCCTCGTACGAACGCTATCTCTCCCGCCGCAATTCCTTCGGCAACCTGGAATTTGTCACGCGCAACGGCCCACTCATCACGGCTGGGGGTGGCGTGTTTGAAGATAACTTGGAGACGGGCTGGGCCTTTGAAGGGGGGTTTCGTCAATCGCTTTCCAATCCGAGCGCGGGCCGGGTGTGGTTTCTCGAACTGGGCGGAGGTTACCACGGCAACCTGGGAACCGGCGCCATCGTGCCCACCAGTGGTACGTTTACCGACACCTCGAACTCGATCGGTACGGTCCAATATTTTGATCATTTTCGAGATACCCAACTCACATCGCTGCGCCGTGGCAGTGCCTACGCCGCCCTGGGGTTCTACTTGCAACCGCAGGCCTGGCGCCAACCGGGGCGCAGCCAGCTTCGGTTCAATCTGCGGTTTGGCGGCCGGCTAGGGCACGTCTCGGGCCGGTTCGCGAATACCAATTCACCCGACCTGCAAACGTTGATTAATACCCAAGACGCGTTGCACGCCTTGGAGCCATCCTCGCCGTTCTACCTGTTCGCCAGCAACGTCGACACGACGAGCGTTTCCTGGGGGATGCTCACTGCCGGCGGCCTGAGCTGGACCGGCTACAACGTTCAAGTGGGCTCTTGGATGATGCGCGAAGTCACCCTGGGCACCGAACTAATGTACAACCACGACTGGTTTGACTTGGGCAGTTACGGCGCCTTCGATCGGGGACTGGGCACGTTCGCTCCAATGTTCAACATCAACATCGCCTATTAGAACCCCAACCAGGCCACTCCACTGGCACGCCGCACGGTGCCACCTGGATTTCATCTCGGCAGCGCCTCTATCAACCGTTCAATGTCCTCGTTGTTGGCATAGGCATGG
>CAYSXM010000825.1:0-2459 GCA_964434905.1 uncultured Pirellulales bacterium
GGTCTAGGACACAGGCCTTTCACGCCTGCAACACGGGTTCAAATCCCGTCGGGGTCACTGTACAGGCCAAGTAAGCCTGTAAACTTCCGTTGCTCGTGGGGCTATCAGGCTCTGCGAGACGTGCTCGTTGCTAAACACGCGCCGTCGTGGCACCGCGATGCAGCACCGCAGCGCGGTGGTTAGATTGCTCACTTCTGCGTGCGTAGCCCACGCTGTAGCTCAGCCGCGCAGCAAGTCCGCTATCACCTGCTTGATCTGCGGAATCAGCTCTTCGGCAGCCGCTTCTCCCACGTCGGCCAGTTCTCGCGCGCGGCTGAAATCGGAAAAGTCGAAGCGGGGTGTGTCGGGCGTAATCATGATATCCACGCGTCGCGCGTGGGCGGCACCCACTCCATGGTCCTGCACTTCGTTCAGCCGCATGAGCGTTTCCAACATACCGGGGCGCCGCATTTGCGCCGCCGGCAGGCCCGGCACATTGCCGGCAAACTCCTGGGGCAGACGCGCCATCACGTCGACCCCCACCACCAAATCGGCACCGCGCTCGGACAGCACGTCGGCGGGCAAGTTGTTCAGCACGCCTCCATCGACCAGCGCCATGCCGTCGCGAAGAATGGGTCGGGAAATGATGGGCAGGTTGATGCTTTCGAGAACGGCGTCGATGGCGTCACCACCTTGACGAACAATCTGACGCCCCGTGACCAGGTCGACTGCCACGATGCTCAAGGGGACTTGCAACTGGGTGAGGTCGGCATCGGGCAGGTAGGGGCGCAGCATGCGTTCCCAGGCCCCCCAGCGAAACATGGCATACATGAACCACCGCCTGCCGCCGGGCAGTGCTCGCCAAACCCGGCCTGGCGTTAATTGACGGTGGAATTCCGTCAGCGCATCGTCGGGATTCCATCCCGCGCAATAGGATAAACAGGCCAGCGCTCCGGAACTGGTGCCGGCCAACAAGTCGAAACCGATCTCCGCGCGCTCCAGGGCGCGCAACACTCCCAGGTGCGCCATGCCCCGCGCGCCTCCACCGCTCAGCGTGAGTCCCACCCTCGCGCCGCGCAGGTGGCGCACCAAACGCATCACGCTGCGCCGTTGGGGCCACGATGCACTGCGTGGCGACTCGGTCAGCACGACCTTAAAATCCAAGGGGGCCACTTGGGGTAAACCTGCCACGCGCGGCGCGATCCGGTCCGTTTCTCGCAGAATCCACACCACGTGGATCCGTTCTGCCAAACCGGGTTCTGCTTCGACGAGATTTGCTAGATTGCGTGCCGAGGTCTCGGCGTAGGCCGGTTCCAGCAGCCACCATATCTCCTCGCACTGTGCCAATAATGCCGACAATTCGCCTTCGGGGTTGCTTTGTGTAACGTCTAACAACACCCGCGTGTGGTGCTCCAGAACCTGCGCCAGTCGTTCCTTGACGACCTGGGCCCTGCGCGCGGCAGGCAGGTCGGCAGGTATGCGTTCTACCAGGTAGGCGCCTTCGGTGGGCCAGGCCTCGGCCCGATCGGTCAGCACCTCGAGCGTGTCGCCGTGCGTCACCAGTTCGCGAGCCAGGGGAGCCAGCAAGCCCTGGGTTCGCAGGGTGGAATTCACCAGACCCACGACCACCGGCTGGTGCCGGCGACGCTTTCCGCTCGTGGCCCCGCGCATGCGCATGCCCAGCGACCGGCTGAGGTTGGCCGCGAAGCCCGGCACGCGTGAAAGCAAAAGCTGGAACTGCTGGCCCTCGAGTTCCAGTAACTCGGTATCCATGACGGCCGAGGCGGTGCCAAAGCTGGGGCCTTCGGTCAACAGCGCCATCTCGCCGAAATGGTCTCCGCGCCCCAGGTAATCATGAAACCGGTAGTCGCCGCGATGAACGGCGATTTTTATCCGGCCCTTGGCCACCAGATACAGGCTGGTGGAAGGTTGGTCCTGCCGAAACACAATGTCGCCGCTGTGACACGAGCGTCGTCGCACGCCAGCAGCAATTTCTCGCAGTTCCTCCAACCCCAGCCCCCGGCACAGGCCGCTGCGCCGCAACAGAGGCACAATGTCGGCGATGGCCGCCTCGCCAGGCCCTCCGCGAGTTTTGCCCCCAGATCCGCCGGGCCAGGCTTCCGCGCTCATCGCTTGTCTCGCCCTCGTGGCTGGCGTGGGATTTTGGGCCGGGCACGGGGCCTCCGTCTGCCGGCGGCATCGTAGCGCCCGCGGGCAACCGTGGTCAAGGCAGGTCTGGCCACCCCGCGCGCGGGGCGCGATACCCCCTGGACGTCGCCCGCTATATTTACGGCAGCCGCGTTCCCCTTCCCGCGCGGCGGCCCCGGCAATTCGAATTCGAGCAGAGACCAACCCAGCCATGGCGAACGAACCGCCTTACGATGCGATCTTGCTGTTGTCGTTCGGTGGGCCGGAAGCCCCCGGCGATGTGCTCCCGTTTCTGGAAAACGTGCTGCGTGGCAAGCACGTGCCTCGCCAGC
>CAYSXM010000826.1:0-2458 GCA_964434905.1 uncultured Pirellulales bacterium
CGGCGGCGACCCCACGCTGGGCGGGCGGACGACGGCGGCAGGCGAGATCGCCTTTGCCAACGTGGACCACACCTATTGCGAGGCCAGCACCCAGGCGGCGCTGACCGAACCAGACCCTTTGGCCGGGCTCGACGAACTGGCGCGGCAGGTGGCCGCGTCGGGCGTGCGGCACGTGGCGGGCGAGGTGTGGATCGATGCACGCCGGTTCGAGGTTACGGAGTCGACCGGCAGTGGTCCGGCACGGGTGCATGCCGTGGTGCTGAACGACAACGTGATCGATATCGAGTGCCGGCCGACGCAGGTGGGGGCGCCTGCCACCGTGGCCTGGCGACCGGCGACCGCACAGTGGCAGATAGACAACCAGGTGCGCACCGTGAGTGCTGGTCAGCCCACGCTGCTGCGGGTGCGCGAGGAGCCGGCCGGCCGGCTGGTGGTGTCGGGCACGATCGCGGCGGATTGCGCGCCGCGCGTCGTCATTCACGAAATTGCTGAACCCGCGCGCTGGGTGCGTGGCTTGTTGATCGAAGCCTTGGGCCGGGCGGGCGTGGTGGTCGATGCAGCGCTCGACCACCCCCCCGACGAGTCGGGGTTACCCCGCGCGGAGGAGTACACGCAGTGGACGCGGGTGGCGGAGTTCGTGTCGCCACCGTTGTCCCAAGAGCTACGCCTGGTACTCAAGGTAAGCCACAACCTGCACGCTAGCTTGTTGCCGTTGGCGATGGCCGCGGAGCGAGGCCGGCGAACGTTGCGCGACGGGCTGGCAATCGAGGCCGAGTTCCTGACGACCGCGGGCGTGGACGTGAACTCCATCAGCTTTGGCGGCGGGGCAGGGGGGTCGCGGGCCGATTTCGTCACGCCGCGGGCCACGGTGCAACTGCTGCGGCATATGCACACCCGGCCCGATTTTTCCATCTATCGCCAGGCGCTGCCGCGGCTGGGTGTCGACGGCACGCTGTTCGATGCGGTGCCAGGCAACAGCCCCGCGCGCGATCGGGTGCAAGCCAAGACGGGTACCTACTACTGGTACAACGCGCTGAACGACAAGTACTTGCTATTGAGCAAGGCCCTGGCCGGCTACCTTACCACGTCGCAAGACCGCGAGCTGGCGTTCATGTTCGTGGTGAACCAGGTGCACTTGAAATCGCCCGAGGAACGGGTGCGCATCGGCCAATTGCTGGGCCATTTGTGCGAACTGGTCCACCAGGCGCGGTGACGATGTTCGACCGAGGTTGAGCAGTTGGCAAGGGTCCGCGATGGCGGCGGGCTGCCGACCAGTCCGGTGAATTCTTCAGCGCAGTGCTACGCGGCTGCGGGAAATAGCTCGGCCAGTGCGCCTAGCGTGGCAGATTGCATGCCGCGCGTGGCCAGGCAGTGTTCAAACACACCGGCCAGGTCCGACAAAAATCGCTCGAGCCGCGCGGCCGTCGTCACATAGGGCGAGAGACCCGGCACCAAGGAAGAGCTGTGAAACATCAGCACGGCTACCGGGGCTTGCTGCGCCAACATGGCGTCGACCAGTTGGATCATGTGGCGCTGACCAGCCTGTTCCGGACAGAGCTTGATGCGGCGGGCCAGACCCAGTCGGTCGACCACGCTCACGGCCTTGAGTTGCCGCCAAGGAGACGACGCGGCGCGGGTGCGCAGCGCATCGGCCCAGAGAAACCGCCGGTGGCTGTACCCCACCGTAACGGGTACTTCAAGCAAGTGCCCGCTTTCGTGCGGCGTTAGCAAATTGTCGCCGGCCACGAAGTACGGGCACCAGGGGGCGCGGCGAAAATCGGGACCACCTGCGGCGCGAAAATCACTAAAGGCGATCACGCTGGAATCGACGCGATAGCCCAGCGCGGCCAAATGCAGTGCTCCGGTGGCATCGAGCCCATAGCGCCCGGCACGAAAGGCCAGTGGTCGGCTGCCGAACCGCTCGACAATGCGATCGGTAAGCCAGGTGAGCTTGGCACGCTGCAAGTCGGAGGGCAGGTTGCACAGAAACGAATTGCGCGGCGTCGTCTGCTCCTCGAACGGTGGATTGCACCAAGGGTGCAAATGACCTCCGATCTCGGCTCTGCCGTCGCCGGCGATTTGCCCCAAGATGTCGACGGCGCGATCGTCGCTGACCACCGGGGCATCGCAGAGGTAGGTGGGGCGCACACCGAACCGATCGCACAGCGCCTGGAACCGGGGCACGCCCTGGATATTCTCCACGGTGTTGCCCCGGGCTCGGTATTGACCTCCCCAGAGGCCTTCTTCCTCGGTGTCGATGGTGACCACAAGCCGGGGCGTTGTGAGTAGCCGGGCTGTCATGCTTTGGGCCCACCCCGAACCAGGTCGCGACGCAGGTCGATGACGGGTCCGGCGTGCTCGGCTTGCCACGCAACCTGATCGGCCACGTCGTTGCCTAGTACCAACAACCGGGCATGTTGGAACAAGCGCTGGGGTGTATCGACCAGCAGGTCGGCCA
>CAYSXM010000827.1:0-2457 GCA_964434905.1 uncultured Pirellulales bacterium
CTGCCGCGTTTCCGCTGACTGGTTTCCAAGTGCTCTGGTCGGGCTGGCCCCTGCCGCAGGTCACCATCTGGCTTCCCTGGCTCTTGTGGTCACTCGATTCCGTCTGGCACAGTCGTCACCACCTGGCCCCCGCCGGGCTCTCCGCAGTGGTCGCATTCATGCTGCTCGGCGGACATGCCGCGACCGGCGTGCAGGCGCTGTTCGGGGGCCTGGTCTGGCTCGCCGGCCTGTCCGTGGCCGAAAGGCTTGGCCAGAGGTTATCCTGGCCGAATTTCGGCGCGCGACTGACCAGCATCGCCGTGTCGCTCTGTCTGGGTGCCGGACTCAGCGCACCCCAATCGTGGCCCACGCTAGATTATTTGGCCTGGAGTCATCGCTTGGCGCACCGCGACGCTCAGTCCGTCGATGAAATTCCCACGCGCGGAATTCATGTCTTGCCCGGGCTCTTGTTTCCCGACTTTTTTGGTACGGATGACGCAGGGCAGGTTTTTCTGCTGCGCGGCAATCGTCAAGAAAGCGCCGTCGCCGGATACGCCGGCCTGCTGGCGCTAGGCGTGCTGGTTCCCTGTGCCTGGGGACACCGCGCTAGCCGCGTGCCTCGCTTAGGTCTGGCACTGGTCGGACTGTTCTCAGTTGCTTATCTGGCCAACCTACCCGGCACTACCTGGTTGGTCGCGCATTCGCCACTACGCTTGCTCCGCAACCACCGCTTGGTGTTTGGCACCTCGCTGGCCGTGCTCGGTTGGGCAGCCGTGGGGCTCGATCACTTGGCACGCGCCCCCCGGCTCTCCTCCCGTGCTTTAAACACCTGTGCCGCCATCCTGGCCACTGCCGCAATCGCCTGCGCTATCTGGGCCTGGCTGCCGCCGGGCTGGGTTGTCCAACGCCTCGATCGCCGCGGCGCGCTACCGATCGGCCTCGATCAATCCGCAGTTCTACACGGGTTCTCAGCCATGTTCGCCCGCGCTGCTGCCTTGGCCGCACTGGCAGCCATCTGTGCAGCGTGGCTAGCGCGAACCACCGGCCCCCGACCACTGGCTGCCACCTTGCTGGCGCTAGCGGCTCTAGCCGAACTGACAAGTTTTGCAGCGCGCGCGCAGATCGACGGTGCACCAGACGACTACTATCCGCGCGTGGCGGCCTTGGAACGCTTGCAGCGAGAATTCCCACCGGGGCGTGTCTGCGGCGTCGATTGCCTGCCTGCCAACCTGGCTCAGGTGGCCGGCCTCCGAGATATTCGCGGCTACGACGGCGTCGACCCGGCACACTTGGTCGAACTGTTCGAAGCCGGCACTAAGACCGTGTCGGGCGAAAGTGCAACCTCCCTCGGGGCGCCCTTTCCGCAGCCGCCTTACGCCGTTACTCAGTGGCTGCGACCCACACGCTCGGGCATTTTTCGCATGCTGTCTCTGCGATACCTGATCCACCGGGGCCACCCCCCTGCGGATTGCTCGCCGTGCCTGGTCGACCAAGACTACTGGATCGAGGAACTGCCCGACTGGCTTCCGCGGGCCTATCTGCCCCAGCGTCTGGAAACCTTGTCCGACCAGCGCCAGGTGCTCGCGCGTCTGACAGACCCTCGATTCGATCCACTCGAAGTCGCCTATACCGTTGGTCGACCTGCATCGCACCGACCTGGCAGTTCGCTGGCCACCGCGAACCACTTGGCCGCCGCGCTCATTCCAGAACAAAACACGCCCGACACTGTGAGCATGGTGCGCGACGATCCGTGCCAGGTGGTGCTGGCCACGAACTTGCAGCGTGCTCGGTGGGTGGTGCTGGCCGATTTATGGCTGCCCGATTGGCGTGTCTGGGTCAACGGCCGCGAACAACCTGTTTGCCGCGTGAACCATGTGTTGCGGGGTGTGCTGGCCCCGGCCGGCAAGGCCCGGCTCGAATTCCGATACACCCCGCGCTCGCTGGTGCGCGGCTGCTGGCTGGCGCTGGCGGCGGGAATCTGCGAGTGCGTTCGCACGCTGCGAAGGCGACGAGAATTGGCGCCTCCGGCAGGCTATACTGAAACTTCATGATACCGTTTCAAGACCTCCGCCCCCTTCACGAGCAAGTGGCCCCCGCGCTTCGCGCCGCGGTCGACCGTGTACTGGCTAGCGGCCGGTTCGTTTTGGGTGCGGAAGTCACGGCCTTCGAACAAGAATTGACTCAGTACTTGCAGGCCGAAGCGGCGGTAGGCGTGGCCACTGGCACCGACGCCGTGGAACTGGCCGTGCGGGCGCTAGGCCTGGGGCCCGGCGACGAAATCATTGTGCCCGCTTTCACCGCGGTCGCCACGATCTGCGGTATCGAACGGGCAGGTGCCGTGCCCGTGCTGGCAGACATCGATCGTCGCACGTATACCCTGTGCCCCCAAGCTGCGGCCGACGCCATCACCTCGCGCTCCTCGGCTCTGTTGGCAGTGCATCTATACGGTCAAACGGCCGAGATGTCTGCCTTGTCGGT
>CAYSXM010000828.1:0-2455 GCA_964434905.1 uncultured Pirellulales bacterium
CGAGTTTTCGGCGGCCGTATCGAGCGATTTGACCAATTGCTCGATCTCCGCAGCGAGATCGGGCGCTGCGGCAATGACCAACGAATTGGTGTTTTCATCCACCGCGATGGTCAGTTGCGGACCGGAGTTTGCAGCGTTGAGTTGCGAGATCAACGAGGCAAACTCCTTGGACAGCCCCGCCGGCAGCGACAGCTCTCGCCGCGAACCACCGGCCGCCAGTTGACCCCGGTACACGTCGCGCAGCACTTCGGCGACATCGCGCGCCTTGGCGTTTGTAACGGCAATCCGGCGCGGAAGTCGCGCGATCAACGGGTTCGGCGCCTCGACGACGTCGAGGACTTCCAGCAACTGTGCCATCTGTTCCAGATCGTTTTCGCTGGCTTTGATAATGACCGCATTCAATCGCCGGTCGGGCACGATCGTCACCCGCCCTGAAGATGAGAACCCGAACGAGCGATCTTCAAAAAACTTTTGCAATGTGTCGGCCACCGCCACGGCGTCGACATGCCGCAATTTGAAGACAGTGAAGTCTCTCGGACCCCGCCGGGGCGTGGAACCCCAGCCAGAAACGAGCGCCTCCAGTGCGTCGAGCGCGGCCGGGTCGTCCGAGGCGATGGTCAGGGTTTCGTCCCCTACCGAGACCAGCACCGGAGATGCCGCTCTGGCACCCAGACCCGTGGCGGGTTGCGGTTCGGTTTCAACCCCTGCAGGGTCTGGCATCGAGGCCTCGCCGACCTCGCCCGGCCGATCACTGTCTTCGATAGCACGCACGGCGGGGCCCACGGGCACAAGCCCCGCTGCCGCGCGATGGCGTGTACGCTGCCGGTCGCCGTCGCCGGCTGGATCGGGCACGGCGTTGACTGCAGCGTCGTCGCCACCACCCCCTTCGGGAGCAGCCGGGTTGTCGCTCTCTGTCGACGGCAGTTCCGGCACAGGCAATGGAGGTTCGGGCGGCAGCGACGGAGTCGGTTCGGCCGACTGCCGCAGCAAGGGGGCAATTGCCGACGGTGTGACCACGCGAATCGGGTTGGCATGGCTGGCCGACCACAGCGCTTGCAACTCCGAGAGTGCCTCGGCGCTCCAATCGCGGGGCAACCGCAACACGCGTATCGAGGCGCGCGGTCGGACCGATCCGGCCGGCTGCGGGGAGTTCCTGGCCAGGTCGGTTTCGCCCATCTTGACCAGCATGGATCGAATCTGCGCGAGTTGTGCCGCACTACCCCGCACCAGCAATTGTTGTCCATCGGGGTCGGAATCGATGCGGGGTGCATGGGGGTCGTTGCGGCGACCATCGCCATCGAACAGGCGATTCAGAGCGAATTCGGCAGTGAGCGGGTTCAGCCGTCGCAGGGGAAACACCTCGACCTCGGGCGCTGCGGCCTGCATTTGAGCGATGGTGGCCCGAACCGTGGCTTGTTGCTCTGGTCGTGCCAGCGCGGCGATCTGGCCGGTCTTGGGGTCCTGCACGATTTTCGCATCAGGCAATTTGGCCAATAGCGCACTGACCACTTGAAACACTGCCTGGGGATCGGCGGCTCCCAATGGATACACTTCAAGCTGGGGCGCGTTCTCGGGCGTGGCTTGCCCTTCCATCTCCTGCAGTACCTGGGCTACCGTCTGCTGATCGGACGAGGTGGCCCAAACCACCAGTTTCTCGGAGCGCGGATCGAGTGCGACACGTACTTCGGGCTGCAAGGCGAACATGCCGCGCAGCAGTGTCACCAGGTTTGTCGGATCGGCCGACTGGGTGTCGTAGGCCACCACGGTGCGCTTATCCGCTGTTTGTGCCTGGGCTTCGAGTTGATCGACGGTCTGGCGAATTTGCGCATGCTCGGACGGCGTGGCGGTGGCCACGAGCGATCGTGCTGCCAAATCCACCGCCATCGGCGCTTGGGGAAACATGCCGCGCAGCGCCGTCAGCGCCGCCGTGGGGTCGGCCAGCCGAAACGGATAGACCTGGGCCGTGGTGCGCGTGTCGGCTGTCTGTGAGTTAAGCCGCTCCAGGTTCTCGCGTATCTGGGTTTGCTGTTCGGGCCGGGCCCACACCAACAAGTTTCCCGATCGCGTATCGGCCGTGAATCGCACATCGGGCAGCGCCGGCTGAAGCAGCGTGACCAAAGAAGTCGGGTCCCTTCCACCCAAGGGATACACCGCCAGTTGCTGATCTCCACTGCTGCCCTGCTCCTCCATGTTGTCGACTACCACTCGCACCTGCGCATGTTCCGCGGGCGCGGCGGTGACCAACAGCGTGTTGGCTCGCACGTCGGGCGCCATGGGCACGGCCGGCAGCAACTGGCGCAGCACCGCGAAGGCCGCCAGAGGGTCGGACTTGCGGAAACGATATACCTCGGTGGTTTGTCGCGAGTCGGCGGCCCCCTGGGTCAACTCGCGAAGGTTGTCGGCGATTAACGACTGTCGTTCCGGGCGCGCCCAAGCAATCAAGTTGCCACCTCGG
>CAYSXM010000829.1:0-2451 GCA_964434905.1 uncultured Pirellulales bacterium
GCGATAGTGCTCGATCGCGTCGCGTCCCAACTCCGGGGGCATTTGTAAGGCCGGGCTAATTACCGCCCGCACGCGGGAACCGGGCCGTGGAATGGCAAATTGATCCCAGCTATTCACCCGCCACGGGCGATCAAACCCCACGCCCAACAGCACGAGGGGAATCTGCAGTTTCGACGACAGGAAAATCGGCCCCGGCGCCAGCACGCGCCGTGGCCCCCGGGGACCATCGGGCACAATGGTCAGGTGCATGTGTTGGCTGCGCCGTAGCAGTTCGCGCAGCGCTGCCACGCCGCCGCGTGCCGTCGAACCGCGCACAGTGGCGAATCCCAGGTGGCGCGCCGCCTGTCCCAGAATCTCGGCATCCTGGTGCCGGCTCAAGAGCATCGCCAAATTGCAATGCCCCCGCATACCCAAGGGTGCCAGGATGTATTCGTGCCAGAACAGATAGATTTTCTGGCCTGTGCAGCCCGGATGCGCCGGGTCGACGAGCGGATCGAAAAACGACGCGCGGTACGACAGGCTATTGGTCCAGCTCCGCACGCCCAGGGCGGCCACCAAACCGGCAGCGCGATTCACGAGCGGGTGTTGGATTTTCATGGTCACGGCTTCCTTGCCGAGTGCGGTTTCGTCAGAAGACTATTGGCGGGAATGGCTGCCCGCCGGCTCTACCGATTGGGTCGGGTCGCACCAGTGACCGGAAAAGACTTCCACGGCCGGTCCTGTCTGGTAAACACAGTCGTCGGCAGCCCAATCCAGTTCCAAGTCGCCCCCCAGCAAGTGAATCAGCACGCGTCGCTCGCTGCGGCCGGTCAGCACACCTGCCACGCAGACGGCCGCGGCGCCGGTACCACAGGCCAAGGTTTCACCGGAACCTCGTTCCCAGACGCGCATCCGAAGTTCATTGCGAGAAACCACCTCGACGAACTCGGCGTTCACACGCCGAGGAAAGTGGGGGTCGCACTCGACGCGCCGCCCCACGTCGTGCACCCAGCGATCGTTCAATTGATCGACAAACACCACGCAGTGCGGATTGCCCATCGACACACAGGTGGCCAACAGCAATTCTCCTGCCACCTCGAGCGGCACATTCACCGCCGGTGCCGTATCGTTCCCTGGCGCGCGCAAGGTGGTAGGGACCTCGGCCGGAATCAGCGTTGGGCGGCCCATGTTCACGCGCACACGCGACACCGCGCCGTCGCGCACTTCCAGCGCAAGCGACAATACACCCAGGCCTGTCTCGACGGTCAGCGCCGTCTTCACCGCCAGGCCATGATCGTAGGCGTATTTGGCCACACAGCGAATGCCATTGCCGCACATTTCGGCTTCGGAACCATCGGCGTTGAACATTCGCATCCGCACGTCGGCTACGTTCGAGGGGCAGATCAGAATCAGGCCATCGCCCCCCACGCCAAAGTGACGATCGGCAATTCGCCTAGCCACCGCGCCGGGATCATGGGGAATCGGTTCTTCGAAGCAGTTGACATACACGTAGTCGTTGCCTGCTCCCTGCATCTTGGTGAATTGCATGTCCGCGGATCTCTTCCGAAAATGCTCGCCCAATTGCCACGGCCCAGAGACCGCCTGCCTGGGCTCTATTTTGCCAACCCTGCCACCTTTTGGCCAATCCCCGACCAGGGGAACTGCAAAGAGAATTGCGAAGGGGTCTGCTGGCCGACAATCCCAGCCACTGGCCGCAAACCAGCGATCAGCCAGACAGGTCGAGCTGGTGGCCACATTCGCCCGTTGCGTCCTTGCTGGTCGGACTTTCCAGTTCCGGTATGGCGTGCGGGTCTAGAGCCGATTTCGCGGCCAATGGTTCCTCCCATAAACGTCGGCCATCGGCGTCGCGTTCGTGTGCTTGGTGATCTTGGCCATCGGCTTCTGCAACGCCGGCCGCCTGGTTCGCGCGGTGGGTACCATCGGTCTGCCTTTGCTGGGCCGAAATATCCTGGCCCACCTTCTCCGCATCGCTGCCGCGCGCCTGGGCCAATGAAGAACCAGCGGCTGCCGGCACGACCACGCCGATCTGTCCAATGTTCATGGTGGTAAGTTCCCCAGGGGACCGGGGTGCAGGGACACACACGGCAGAACCCACCGCCCGAGTGGCCCTCTCGCGGCGGTTTCATGAAGTTTCATCGGTTTTCTCCTCGGCAATCCATCAAACCGTCTGTCGTGGGCTCATTTTCGCTTGGGCGGATGCGTAAAGTCGCCGGGACTATTTGCCACTGGAGCGGGTGCCGGAACGGTGCGCGGGTCGATGGCGTTGCGCGGTCGATCGTTTGCCCGGCCGATCTCGATGCCCAGGTGTTCCAGGCCTTTTTTGACGCCCGGCAGCGTTTCGCGGCGAACTTGGGGATCGGTCAATTTGCCATCAACGTGGATTTGCATGATTTGCTGGCTGGCACCTCGCAAGACGCCAGCGCAAATGCGCTTCCAGCAATCGCGATTGCG
>CAYSXM010000830.1:0-2451 GCA_964434905.1 uncultured Pirellulales bacterium
GAGGGCTTCGCCGCGTCGACGTGATCTATCGCCGAATCGACGACGATTTTCTCGATCCGCGCTTCTTTCGATCGGATTCGATGCTCGGGGTACCGGGGCTGATGAGCGTGTACGCCGCCGGCCGGGTAACGCTGGCCAATGCACCGGCCACCGGCATTGCGGACGACAAGGCGATCTATGCCTATGTGCCCAAGATCATCAAGTACTACCTGGGCGAAGAGGCCATTCTGCCGAACGTTACAACCTATGTGTGCCACGATCCGGTGGAGTGTCAATATGTGTTAGATCACCTGCACGAACTGGTGGTGAAACCAGTGAACGAGTCGGGGGGGTATGGCATTCTGATGGGTCCGCAGGCCTCGCGTGCCGAGCTGGCACGGCAGGCCGACCTGATCCGGCAGAACCCGCGAAATTATATTGCCCAACCCATGTTGACCTTGTCGACGGTGCCGACTTTGATTGACGATCGGCTAGAGGCTAGGCACATCGACTTGCGTCCGTTCGTGCTGACCAGCGCCAAGGACATCTATGTCTTGCCAGGCGGTTTGACGCGGGTGGCGTTGAAACGGGGGTCGATGATCGTCAATTCATCGCAAGGCGGCGGCAGCAAAGACACCTGGGTCTTGATGCATGGGACTCACTCGCCGCAGAAACCAGCCGACCAACTCGAAAAAAGAATTGCGAGCCTAGCGACCGAGGGCGCCATGCCATGTTGAGCCGGGTGGCCGATTCCGTCTTCTGGATGGCCAGGTACATCGAGCGCGCCGAGAACGTGGCCCGGTTCATCGACGTCAATTTCAATCTCACGCTCGATTTGGGCGAGGAGTTGGCCAGCCAGTGGGAACCCTTGGTGGCTACTTCGGGCGACTATCAACTGTTTGCCGAGAAATATGGGCCGGCCACGCGGGAGCACGTACTGACATTTCTGACGTTCGACCTGGACAACCCCAACTCGATTTTGTCGTGCTTGTCGGCGGCACGTGAGAATGCCCGAACCGCGCGCGAAACGATTTCCTCGGACATGTGGGAGGAGTTGAACCGTTTCTATCTCTTAGCGCGCGACGCGGTGCACATGGGCTTACCCGACGGCGGGTACGATTTCTATGCCCAGGTGAAGCGGGCCAGCCATCTGTTGATCGGGGTTACGGACGCCACGATGTCTCACGGGGAAAGTTGGAACTTTGCCCGGATTGGCCGACTGCTGGAACGAGCCGACAAGACATCGCGAATTGTCGACGTGAAGTATTTTATTCTGCTACCCAGCGCTACCGATGTGGGCAATTCCTTAGACCTGGCCCAATGGTCTGCAATGCTTCGTTCGGCCAGTGGTTTGGAAATGTATCGCCGTTCGCGTGGCCGCATCGCGCCCCAGTCGGTGGTCGATTTCTTGTTGCTGGACCGAGATTTTCCGCGGTCCTTGCGCTACTGCATCTCGGGCGCTGAACAGTCGTTACACGCCATCACCGGTACGCCCGCGGGCTCGTTTGGCAACCGCGCGGAGCAGACTTTGGGCCGTTTGCGAGCCGATCTCGAATTCACGTCGATCGATGACATAATAGAATGCGGAGTACACGAGTTCATCGACGATTTTCAATTGCGCGTGAATACTGTCGGCGAGAGAGTTCACCAGTCTTTTTTCGCGGCTGCCGCGGCTGAAAAGCCCAGCCTGTATCCGGAGCACACGCAGTGACATTTTGTTTGGGTGTCAAAGTCAGCCAGGGGTTGTTGGCGATTGCCGATACCCGAATTACCTCTGGCACTGAATGCATCACCGCTCGCAAGATATCGGTCTATGAGCACGATTCGCACTCGTTCTTCTTGATGACCTCGGGCTTGCGAAGTGTACGCGACAAGACGATCACCTATTTTGAAGATGCCCTGGAAGATTCGAACGTTCAGTTCGACCGGTTGTACAAGGCGGTCAATGCCTTTGCTCGCGAGCTGCGCCGTGTGGCTGAGGACGACGGACCCGCGCTGGAAGCGGGCAACCTTCGCTTCGATTTGCACGCGTTGGTCGGGGGTCGCTTGCGGCACGATCGCGAGCCGATGCTCTATCTGGTGTATCCGCAAGGAAACTGGGTAGAGATCAGCCCCGGTACGCCCTACTGCATCATTGGCGAATCGGGCTATGGAAAGCCGATTCTCGATCGTACGTTGAAATTTCAGGATTCCATCCCGTTCGCGCTCAAGGTTGGCTGCTTGGCCTTCGACTCGACGCGGATTAGCGCCGCCAACGTAGATTTTCCCATCGATGTCGCGGTCTACGATTCCGGATCCCAGCAGATCATTGAGCACCGCTATGAGAAGCAGGACCTGATCGAGATCTCCAATTGGTGGCAAGAGCGCTTGCGGCAATCGGTGTCGGAGCTACCCTCTGCCTGGCAGAGCGCGTTGTTGGCGGAACGTTTTAGTGCTTCGGCGCCGCGGCACACCATTCCACTTGGTTCGTAG
>CAYSXM010000831.1:0-2445 GCA_964434905.1 uncultured Pirellulales bacterium
ACCAGCTTCGATCGTTCCAGCATCAACGAAACGTTCAAGAAGCCTTTCGACGCCTCGCTATTGGCCGAACGCTTGCGGACCCTGATCGGGGCTCGCAAGGAACTGGTCTGAGGCCAGTGCCATCGTCAGCGAGAAGTTTCGGAAGAGTCGCCGCTTGAGAATAGAGGACACTCGAGGAGACATAGCCCGTTGCAGTCGACCCCTGTGGCGGATCATGGTTACTTGTCCTGGCTCGGCCTGACGACGCCTTTCCCAGCGTCGGAATGCAAACCAGGCAGTCAGGACCTAGGCAAGCGGGGCGGCCGAATGATTCGGCCGTGGTGAGCCGAGCTACCCGGGCTCGGTTGCCAAGACCCCGACTCTCTCAGTCACGCGACCGCGGCTAGGAAACTGGCCGCGGTCGCGTCGTTTGATGACCACCCGGCGGAAGTCCCGCTGTGCTGGGCGTGCGGCCTGGGTGGCAGCACGCCAGTCGGCTCCCCCATTGGTTGGCGGTCTGGCCCCGCAGTGCCGGCAGTGGCGACGCTAAGGCGCCCCGTTGCGCAGGCCAGGGTACCCGTTCCGCGGGAGGGCCGTGCGGGTGGCCTCTTTGGTGGCCGAACCGGCCCCCCGTGCGCGCGTTGCAGCCAGCGATTTTCAGCAACCTGGTAACCGGGGGGCTGTAGTCGAAACAGGCAGCCTGGGGCGGCCTTGGCCCGCCCCAACGATTTCTGCTACAAGACCGCTGCGAAGGGTCGGCGGCAGGGACGCGCTGCCCGACCGAGATCACTAGAGGACACCGAGAGCAGACGGACGGTTCACGGATGAAGAACTTCGGCCGCGCGCTGCGTTTGGCGCTGCGCTATCGACTGTTGTTTGCTACTTCGCTGGTGTGCGCGGTGATGGTGGCCGTGCTGTGGGGTGGCAACATCGGGGCGATCTATCCGATCGTCGAGGTGGTGTTCGAGGGGGGCTCGCTGCAAGACTGGGCGCGGCAGGAGATCGCCTCGGCCGAATCGAAGCAAGCTGAATTGTCTCGGCACATCGCCGAGTTGAGCCGCCAGGCCGCGTTGGGTGGCACGCCGGGCGCCGCCGCGGCCAGGCAGTTGGTGCTGGCCGAAGATCGCCAAGCTGCGGAAGGCCGAGCGCTATCTCGGTTCCGGCAAGTGCAGCCGTACCTCGACCGGTATCTACCCCGCGAGGCGTTTTCCACGTTGGTGCTCATCGTGGGGTTGGTCATCGTGGGTACCGCGGTGAAAAGTGTGTTTTTCATTGCCGACCAGGTGCTAGTGGCGCAGTTGGCAAACTTGGCCATTTTCGATCTACGCAAACAGTTTTATCGCCGCACACTACGGATGGACCTGGCCAGTTTCGGAGATAAGAACACCAGCGAGTTGATGACCCGTTTCACCTACGACATGGAAGCCCTTTCGGCCGGTATCAAGGCGTTGTTGGGGAAGGTGATGCGGGAGCCGCTGAAAATGGTGGCCTGCTTGGCGGGCGCGACCTGGATTTGTTGGCGGCTGTTGGTGTTGACGATGATCGTGGCCCCTCTGTTTGCGTACCTGGTGGGGGCCCTGGCGCGGTCGCTGAAACGCGCGAATCGCCGTGCCATGGAAAACATGTCGCAGGTGTATGGCCTGTTAGACGAAACGTTTCAGGGCATCAAGATCGTCAAGGCGTTCACCATGGAGCCGCACGAGCGTCGGCGGTTCCATCGCAACAGCAAGAATTTCTACAAGAAGGCGATGAAGATCGCCTGGTACGACTCGCTCACACGGCCCCTGACCGAGGTGCTGGGAGTGACCACCATTTGCGTGGCGCTGTTGGCCGGGGTGTACCTGGTGCTGGCCGGCGAAACGCACTTGTTTGGCCTGCGGTTGTGCGATCGCCCGCTCAGCCGTGGCGCGCTACTGGTGTTCTACGGATTTTTGGCGGGCGTCAGCGACCCGGCACGCAAACTGACCGAGGTCTTTAACAGCCTGCAGCGAGCTGCTGCTGCTGCTGATCGCATTTATGCCATGCTCGACCGGCAGCCGACCATTGCCGATCCGGAAGCACCCCGCGCGCTGGGTCGGCATGCACGCGAGATTTCCCTGCGAGGGGTGCAGTTTTCCTACGTGCCTGGCAAGCGCGTGCTGGACGGTGTTGACTTGCGCGTGCCGTTTGGCGAAACGATCGCCATTGTGGGGCCCAACGGCTGCGGCAAGAGCACGCTGGTCAATCTGATTCCGCGGTTTTTCGATCCTGACCAAGGTCAGATCACGATCGATGGCGTCGACCTGCGCCAGACGAGGCTGCGAGGGCTGCGCGACCAAATCGGCCTGGTGACCCAAGAAACGCTGTTGTTCGATGACACCGTCTTGAACAACATTCGCTATGGCTCGCCCGAGGCAAGTCGCCAGCAAGTGGTCGAGGCGGCACAACGGGCGCACGCGCACCGGTTTATTGAGGAGCGGTTGGAAC
>CAYSXM010000832.1:0-2442 GCA_964434905.1 uncultured Pirellulales bacterium
GCCGATGTCTTGCGAGGCGACTATCTGGAGACGCGCACTTGCGACGTGTTCACTGGCCCATGTTTTGCCAATGCCGAGGTATCGCTGGCTGGCAAGGAAGCGCTGCTGGCTTGGCGGATCGAGGCGGGCGATTTCGAGGGGGTCGATCTGGCGGGCCTGTGCGTGGTGATGGCGGTGCGTGCGAGCGACACGCTGGGGTTTGGGGGCAAATTGCACGTTAAGCCCGAGCCGATCCGCTCGGTAGTGATTGTCGACCAGCGGGCCACGGCGGCGCAGCGCGAAGCCTTGGTGGCGTTTGCCCGGCAACGGGCCGGCGAAGTTGCGGGCCAGGTGGTGCGGGTCGACGCAGCGACGATTGAAATGGAACTGGATCATGTGGACATGGTGGCGCGGTTGTCTGCCGGCCGTACCGTGCAGATAGAAACACGCAAGCTGGGCGGCGGCGATTGTGTGTGCACGAACGAACAGATTTTCTATCCACCGCTCACGACGGTTGAGAACTTCGAGCCTGCCTATACCGTGGCCGGGCAGTTCAACGGCCGAGGCCTGGGCACCACCTGGGACAACACCAAGAGTCGCAGTTCGTTCCTGGGTACGTTTGGCCAATGAACTTGTGGCGCGGCGTCGGTGCCGCTGCTCAAAGAATCAACAGGGGCGTACCGGGGATCAGGCGAAGTTCCCCGGTCGGTCGGGTCCCGCAGTGACAACCAGGGGCCTCGAGTTGCCCCGGTAAGCAACTCTTTGGTGCCGCGAGATTTCCCGGCCCCAGTTTTTTTGCAATCGGAGATTGAACACCATGCGCGGCGTGATGGCGGCAGTAACGCTGGGAACCTTGTGGTTGGCGATGCCGGCCCGAGGGGCCGACGAATATCGTTTGGAAACACTGGACGAAGCGGCCGCGGCGGATGAGTTGTCTTCCGCAGTCGCGGAAACGCTGGCGCCCCAGGGTGTGTCGGTGCTCAAGGGTAAGCGTACGATGTGCCGATTGTGGCTGGTCCAGCAATGGTCGGCGGCAGACGACTTCACCGCTTCGGATACCGTGCTCTATCCGTTTGCGATGGGGCAATTGATGGGCGCGGCGCACTATCAGTCGACAGCCGAGGACTTCCGAGGTCAGGAAATTGCCCCCGGTTGGTACACGGTGCGTTATGCGCAGCAGCCGGTCGATGGCAATCATATTGGCACTTCGGAAACGCGCGACTTCTTGCTGCTTTGCCCGGCGGCAGAGGACACTTCGCCAGAGCCCTTGGAACCAGAACGATTGATCGAACTCAGCAAACAGGCAGCCGCTAGCACGCACCCCTGCATGCTCAGCCTGTTGCGCGCTGCGGCCGATGGCCCGGCCGCTCCGTCTCTTTCCCATGACGAAGATCGTGAATTGTGGTCGGCGCGTCTGGCGGGTCGGACGGCGCAGCAAGAATTGGTGATCGAGGTGGTACTGGTAGGCCGAGCGCCTGAATGAGATTTCCGGTAAGTCCAAATTTTTCCGGAACTTCGGGTGTGTAGGAGAAACCTCGGAAGGCATGTGGGGATCGACCTGCCGGCCGCACCTGCGCGCGGGCGGCGCACCCGTTTCCAAGGGCGGGTTCGAGTTGATCGTGGTCTCGAAAAGAATTTCGCGGCATGGCTCTCAGCAAATCGATTCATAGCAGTCCGTTGAAAAATGTCGTCGTGGCATTTTTCAACCTCGACAAGCGCGGAGCCTGGCGGTGGAAGCTGTGTTGGCTGGCCACGTTGCTGGCGCTGGCCGGGAAGGCCGGCGCAACTGAACCGGCCAAGCCAGCCAGTTCGTTTACCACCGAGTCGTTGCGTGGCCAGGCGGTGTGGCTGGCCCAGGCCTTGGCCCAGGCACACGACGTGGCGGTCGATACCGATGCCGCACAGAGTCAGGTGGTGCTGCGCACCGCCGATGGTGCCTTGCATCCACTGGTTAAAGATGCCCGAGGGCGAGGGTTCTGGATCGACCCGGCCTTGCACGATCGCGACTTGGAACTGGTGGTGCGGCGATATCCAGGCGTGCCGTTCGTGCAAGTAATCCGGGTTTTTTCCTGGCACAACGACCGGAAGTATGAATTGGATTACTGGTGCGACATTTGCGCCATTCCGATGTATGAGCGAAAACCGTGTGAGTGCTGTCAGGGTGAAACTCGCATACGAGAACGATGGGTTGATGATCCCCTGGTGGAATGGACGGGGTCGATCGATGACAATCAGGCCATCGAAGATAGCGGGGCCGTCGGAGAAAATGGGCCCGTCGAACCCCAGGGACCTGCAGGTCCGTCAGCACCTGCGGAACAGGCCTTACCCCGAATTATTCCTGAGCCTGCTGCCGCGAAGCCGCGGGTGTCGCGTTTGCCGCGTCGAACCATAATCGGTCGTGACCCACGAACTGACCACTACGCCGCAGAACTCTGGTAGAGTCCAGTGGCACCCAGAGTAGGT
>CAYSXM010000833.1:0-2435 GCA_964434905.1 uncultured Pirellulales bacterium
GCGGATGTACAGCCAACTGTTCTCCACGTTCACGGCGCTGTATAAGACGAACCGGCAGAACACCGCGCGGCTGAAACTGGCCCGGGCCAAGTAGCCTGGCCGGCCGCGGCGCAAACATCTCGACACGCGTGGCACGCGGTCGCGGGTGGCAACTCATTCTTGGCACAGAAGGAACCTCGGCGTGGCACACGACGCGACAACCGACGATCTGGGGCTGTTGGCGCCGATCGACCAGATGATGCACCCCTATCGCCACGAGTTGTCAGCCAGCGACCGGTTGCCGACCCAGGGGCGCGCGCGGAGCGAAGTGCTCGAGCTGATGCGAGAGCTGCGCGGACGGGAGGCGTCTCGCTGGACCGAGGGGTTCGCTTCGGGGTCGGTGTATCACGGCGACCCGGAACACGTAGCATTTGTGAATGAAGTTTACGCGCTGCAATCGCAAGTGAATCCGCTGCACACCGATTTGTGGCCCAGCGCTGCCAAGTTCGAAGCGGAAATTGTAGCCATGACGGCCCGCATGCTGTCGGCCGACCTGGCGGGTGCGCCGTTTGGGTCGGAGGCAGGCATCTGTGGATCGGTGTCGAGCGGTGGTTCGGAAAGTATTTTGCTGGCGATCAAGACCTATCGCGATTGGGCGCGGGAAGTCAAAGGGATTCGGCAGCCGGAATTGGTGGTGCCGGTGTCGGCTCACGCGGCGTTTTACAAGGCGGGCCAGTATTTCAACATCGAAGTGAAGACCGTGCCGCTGGACGGCGACTTTCGTGTCGACCTGAACGCGGTCGAGGCGGCCATTTCGCCCACCACCATCGCCTTGGTGGGTTCGGCAGTGAACTTCCCATATGGCACGATCGATCCCATTGCCGAGTTGGGCGAGCTAGCCCAGCGCCAGGGAGTGGGGTTGCACGTCGACGGCTGCCTAGGTGGCTATTTCCTGCCCTGGGCCGAGCGACTGGGGCGGCCGGTACCGGTGTTCGACTTCCGAGTGCCCGGCGTGACCAGCATGTCGTGCGATACGCACAAATATGGCTATGCGCCGAAGGGGACGTCGGTGGTGCTGTACCGCGGCCAGGCGCTGCGACGATTTCAATATTTCACGATTGCCGATTGGCCGGGTGGTTTGTATCACTCGCCGACTTTTTCCGGCAGCCGGCCCGGGGGGCTCAGCGCTGCCTGCTGGGCGTCGCTGGTGACGATGGGCGAGGCCGGGTATTTGCGGGCCACGCAACTGATACTCGACGCGGTCGACGTCATCCGGCAGGGCATCAGCCAACTGGCCGACGTGCAGGTGCTGGGCCAGCCGATCGGCGTCTTCGCGCTGGGCTCGGAAACGCTGAACATGTATCAGGTGCTGGATCAAATGTCGGAACGGCACTGGGCGCTGACTGGGTTGCAGCACCCGGCGGGCATTCATGTATCGCCCACCCTGCGGACCGCGCAACCAGGCGTGGCCCAGCGGTTTCTGGTCGACTTGGGAGCGTCGCTGGATTTTGTGCGGGCCAACCCCGACTTCGAAGGGGGCATGGCACCGATCTATGGGCTCGCAGCGTCGATTCCGGATCGCGGCATCGTCCACGACATGCTGCGGCAGGTAATGGATATTTACTACCGGCTGTAGGCCACATGGCCCGGCTGGCATCCCGGCGTGCCGAACCATTCGTGGGCCAGCAATGCGCGGCGAGCGCGCCTTGAGGAATCGATGCCGACACGACGCCGTTTCTTGACTTCGTTGGGAGTAAGTACGGCAACCGCGCTGGGCCTGGGCCGCGCCACGATGCGCACGGCAAGAGGGGAGCCGCTCACCGCGGACAGCAGAGCGCCGGACCGCCGGCCGTTGGCAGTCGTAACCACCGAGTGGCGTTACCACTCGCACGCCTGGCACATGGCAGAGCGTTTTCTGGTGGGCTATCCTCGTCAAGGGCGCTGGCATCGTCCCGCGTTCGAGGTGGTTTCGGCCTATGTCGACCAGACACCGGAAAACGATCTCAGTCGTGACCGCGCCGTAGAGTTTGGCTTTCAGATCTATCCGAGCGTGGCGAGCGCTCTGTGCCGGGGCAGTAACGAACTGGCAGTTGACGGGGTGTTGATCATCGGCGAACACGGCAACTACCCAGACAACGAACTGGGCCAGAAGCTGTATCCGCGCTACGAATTCTTTCAGGCCGTGGTCGAGGTGTTCCGTGCGTCGGGCCGCGCAGTACCGGTCTTCAACGACAAGCATTTGTCGTGGAATTGGGAGCAGGCCCTGGAGATGACCGCCACGGCCCGGCAACTGGGATTTCCCCTGGCAGCGGGGTCTTCGTTGCCGGTTACCTGGCGGATGCCGGCCATCGACCTTCCCTCGGGCGCGGTGGTCGAGGAAGCTTTTTGCCTGGCGATGGGCGGGGTCGACAGCTACGACTTTCACGCGCTGGAGGTCATTCAGTGCATGGTGGAAA
>CAYSXM010000834.1:0-2421 GCA_964434905.1 uncultured Pirellulales bacterium
TAAGTTTGGATAGGGCAGCTTGAGGAAATGGGTAGCAACAGCCCTTGAAGAGGCCGAGGTGCAACGGCCTGGCCGCCGCGATCGCCTCGACGCTCTGGAACCAAACTACGGATTCAACCACGGAAACCGAATCGATGGTTCAGCGGCGTGTTGCCGTGCGTGGCCATACGGCCGGGGGGTATCGGCTTGTCGGTAGGTGGAAGCGGAGGTCGTTGCGGGACAAGCTGTTAGGTGGTGACAGGTCGGCCAAATCGGTCGGTTGACACCTTGGAGAGAGGTCCTAGGATGAACCGTTTGCCCCGGCGTTTGGGACCGTTCGGAACGCCCGCTGGCTAACATGGCCGACCTGAATATCCGATTTGGGGGGCCGAGTTGTGCGACCGATGGGAGCTGAACGGGGGGTGGCGTATGTTTTGTGTAGGCATTCTGGTTTCTGGCGGGCAGCCTGCCAGCGGCTAGAAACCATGCATCTTGCCAGAGCGCAAGAAGTTACAGAACTCCGGCAGACGAGAGCACTGTGTGCTGGGGGCGCTGGTACACCATTTGGGTGCGGCGCTCGAGTCGCGTAGTTGTTGCGAGGGTGGTCCGAGGAGTGCGTGTAGGCACCGGAGCGTGCGAGATTGTTCCGGTCAAGATTGACCGTTTGGGAAGCCTGCTGGAAATCACACGATGAAGCGAATCAACGTCAAGCTGCTGGTCTGGTTGAGCGTGTTGGGCACGGTCCTGGTGGTGGGCGTGTTCCTGCTCAACAAGTTCCAGGTATCGCGTAACGCGTCGTTCTTGCTGGCGATGGGCAAGAGTGCGATCGAGAAAAAAGAGTATCTCGACGGCTTGGCCTCGTTGCAGAAATTCTTGCACTACAACCCCGACGACAAGGAAGCCAACAAGCTGTTTACCCAGGCTTGCGTGGATCTGGCGAACTCGCCGAGCGCGACGCCACAGGACCGGCTGCGCGCCTACACGGCGATGGAAAACGTGCTGCGCAAATTCGACGATTTGCGAGACATTCGCAAACAGTTGGCCGAATTCGCCATGAAGATCCAGCGGAACGACGTGGCGATTGTGCACTACGAACGCTTGCTGAATCCGCCGGGCGACGACGAAGCCGAGCTGCAACCGATGCTGGGTCTGTGCTACGAGATGAACGACGAGAACGACAAGGCTCGGGCGCTGTATCAGCAGATGATCGACAAACACCCCCAGGACTCGCGGGGCTATCTGCGCATGGCCAGCCTGTTGCGGGCACGGTTGCAAGAAAACGAGGCGGCCGATCAGGTGATCGACCAGATGGTCGACGCGAATCCGAATCAGTTTCGACCTTATCTCGAGCGGGGGCGATACTTGGTGGCGGTGGGCCTGCCCGACGCGGCGGCGGACGACATTGCCAAGGCGCTGGAGCTGGGGCCGGACGAACTCGAGGTGCTGTTGTTCGCTGCGCAGGTGGCCCAGAGTTCGCAACAATTGGAAACAGCGGAGAGGCACCTCAAGCACGCCGAGGAAAAATTTCCCCAGGATGTGCCCACGCAACGAATGCTGGCCAATTTGGAGTGGTTGCAGAAAAAGCTGGAACCCGCGCTGGCTCGATTGACGGCCCTGGCCGATGCCCATCCTGACCAGCCCGATTTGGTCCAGGCGATCGTCGACTTCCAGCTCACGCGGGGCGACATTGGCGCGGCCCGAGAGGCGTTTGAGCGCTTGCGGAAGGCGCCCAACATCAACCCCGATTTTCTGGAATTGTCGTTGGGGCGCATCTTGGTGGCCGAGCGAAAGTTTGATGAGGCGATCACCAAATTGCAACGCATACGCCAGCAGATGGCCCGTTCGCCGTTCTTTGCCGTGCAGATCGACATGTTGTTGGCCACTTGCTACGGCGAGTTGGGCGAAAGCGACATGCAACTGGGGTGCTTCGAGCGCGCGCTCTTGGCCGACCCCCTGTCGACCCAGGCCCGGCGCGGCAAGGCGTTGCTGCTGACCAATCTGGGGCGCACGGACGAAGCCCGAGACGAATGGCGACAGTTGGTCAATGTGCTCCCGGAAGCGAACGCGGTATTGTTGAAATTGGAAATGGATCGGCAGAAGACGCTGCCCCCTAGCGAGCAGAATCTGGCCGAAATCGACAATCTACTGGCCGAATGGCAGAAGAGTGGCCACGCGGACAACCCTTCGGTTCCCTTGCTCAAGGCGGATCTGCTGGCCTCGCAAGGCAAGCTCGACGAATCGCGCGCCGAGGCCTTGAAGGTTCGCGACGAGTTTCCCAACTCTTCGGCGCCGTGGGTGTTCCTGGCCAGTCTGGAGTTGCGTAAGCCCGACAATCAAGTGGCGGCGCTGGCACTGGTAGACGAAGGCCTGGTCAAGATTCCCGACAGCGGCGAATTGCGGATGGTGCGGCTCGACATCTTGGCACAGATGGGCGAAGGGGCC
>CAYSXM010000835.1:0-2421 GCA_964434905.1 uncultured Pirellulales bacterium
GCACTCGTGCGAGAGATGCGGCTGACTTTCGCACAGGCCGAGCAACTCAAGCGCACCGTGGATCAATCGCCCGACCGCAAAACGGCCTTTCAAGCGATGCGGCCGGTGTTCAACGACCTGATTACGGAAATTCAGCGCTCGCTGAATGTGTTTCGCAATTTGGATCGCGGCGCCAAGTTTGGTCGGGTGGTCGCCCTGGGCAATGGCATGAAACTGTCCGGGCTGCATCGGTACATGAAGCAGCAGTTGGAAATGGATGTGGCGCCCCTGGCGGGGTTTCGCGGACTGACGGGTGCCGCAGTGGTCGATGCGCCGGTGTTTCGCGACAATTTGTTGTCGTTCGCCGGCTGCTATGGGTTGGCGCTGCAAGGACTTCACGACACCAAGATTCGCACCAATTTGGTTCCCCAAGAGGTGCTTCGCGAGCGGCTGATCCAGGCCAAGAAACCTTGGGCCGTGGGGGTCGCGGCAACACTCTTGCTGGGCACCACGCTCAGTGCCTTGGGACAATGGCGGGCCTGGGCCGCAGTGCATCGCGAAGAGTTCTTGCCCGGGGGGGCAAATTCCGCGTTGCAACAAGCGAATGCCGTGGTGCAGCAGGCCAGCGGCTTCAAACAGGCCGCGAGCCAGGCGGAAAGCCAACTGATATCCGCCAAGGCGGAAGGCAAAAAACTGAGCCAGGAGGAAGACGACCGGCTGTTGTGGCTGGAGGTACTGCAAGCGCTGAATTATTGCTTGCCGTTGGACCCCGAGGGCTACGAGGAACCGGCCGACTTGAAGGCACGGATCACCGGTCGCAACCGGGTGTATATCGAATCGATCGAATCGGTGCGGTTCGACAGTTTGAGCACCTGGCACACCTCGATCAAACCCACCGCCGATCCGCTCAATCCGCCGGCTCCGGTCGCGGCCCCGGCGCCGGCCACCCCGGGCAGCCCCGCCACGCCTCCGGCGGTGCCGACGCCGCCCCCTGCCGGGCCTGGCTGGGTGATTGAGATCTCGGGCTATCATTTTCATAACGAAGACCGCGAAAACGATCGCGCGAACTTCTTGCGGCGCACGCTTTTGAAAAACCTGTCGCAAGCCGAGATCGCGATGCCGGGCCAGGAGCAGTTCTTTCCGGTGGGAAAACTGGGCATTTCCTGGCCCTTGTTGGTCGAGGTGAGTGAAGCGCAGGAAGGGTTCACCGATCCGGAAGCAGCGGCCCGGGTAGTAGCCGACGACGCGCCGCAGGCGCCCGAAGTGCAGGTGACGCGGTTCAATTTCACGATCCAGTTCGCCTGGGTCGAAACGCCACCCAGCAAGCGAAAATCCGATCAGCCTGCCGCCCCCGGCGGCACGGCGCCGGCGGTAGCCAATGTGGGCAACTAGTGCTTTGTGACAACCTGGGGCAAAGGCTAAAGCGCGGTTCGCAAGCGGTCGGTTTGCTCGAACACGTTTCATTGAAGAGTGGTTTAACGCAAGGTTGAGTCGGGCCAGCCCGACAGGGCGGCATCTGGTAAGCCTGGGCACCGAACTGCGGGCCGCGCGGGGCGCTGTTCCGCTTCGGCCAGCCGCCATTGATTGACGCACCCCAAGGAAATTTCGCCGTGGACAAGGTCAAACATTACGGGCAACTGGCCTGGAAATATCATTTTTGGATTCTGTTGGTCGCGGTGGCGTTGGTGGCCTATGGGGTGCGGTTCAAGGCCGGGGCCGACCTGGATGCCGCCACGCAGTCGCAACAGGGATTGATCGGCAGCAGTTTTTCGAGCGTGGAAACGCTGACCCGCGAGCCGGTGCTACCCAACGAGAAGTTCGCGCCGGAATATGAGAAGCTGACACAGGAGCAGAAATCCATGAACCTGACCGCCTGGCAGGCGCTGTACGCGCCGCAGGCACAGTTGTTCACCTGGCCCGACCTGGACACGCCGGCGCTGCGCGACTTTTACACCTCGCAGCAGTTCCAAGAATTCTTGGCGGGCAAGCCGGGCGTGGAAATTCCGCAGACGCTGCGCGAGATTTATTCTCGCAACGTGCGCACGATGGTTCCGCGGCTGTACGACGTGCTGAACATGGTGCGCGAGGTGCAAGAGAAACGGGAAATCCGGCCGGGCGAGGAAGAAGTGACCACCGTGCGAACCGGCATCGTGGAGTGGATTTCGAGCGATCACCAGGTGCTCGACGATCGCTACAACTGGGCCGTGACGCACGTGCCGACGAGTGGTGCGATTCGCTATGCCCAGGAAGACTATTGGGTTTATGAGTCGTTGTTGCGTTTGGTGGCGCAGTGCAACGAAGGGTCCAACGATCGTTCCAATGCGGCGATTACCACTTTGAACACCGTGGCGTTTGCCCAGCGCGCCTTCGACATCGATCGCCGCAACCGACCCACGCTGGTGGGCGTGAAACGCGACGCGATTGCCAGCGACAACTCGACCG
>CAYSXM010000836.1:0-2417 GCA_964434905.1 uncultured Pirellulales bacterium
GTGTGCCGGGGGGGGGGGGGCGAAATCAGAAAGCGGATCGTGCATGGTTACCCCACGAGTCAGACTGACTCTATCACGCAAAACGTTGAAGTCAAGTTTTATTGCTTAGACTATGCGGATGTCTTAGTTCACGACACGCGCCACGACGCCGACTCCACCCCCTGCCGATGACCTCGACTTTGCCAGCCCGCAAGATCAAGTCGGTTTCGACGCGGGTGCGCGTCACAGCCATGGGGGCCTCTGTGCTGCAGTTGCTGCTGCCGTGTGCGAGTGGAGCGCTGCTCGCATGGTCTCAAAGCGGGGACCAATGGTCCTGGCTAGCCTGGGTCTCCCTGATTCCGCTCGCAGTATCTGCCAGCGGAAATCGCTGTGCATTGGAGGGTCACTGCGGCGCGTTTTTGGGCGGGATGGCGCTACACGGTTGGGGCCTCGATTGGATTCGCACGAGCCAAGGAGGCTGGGGAGTTTCCGGCCCGCACGCGGTTTCCTGGTTCTTGTTGATGCTATACGGAGGCGTTTGGTGGTGCCTGGCGTACGCCGCGCTGCGCTGGATTCTGCTCGCTACCGGCCTTTCATTGGTTGTCGTGCTGTCTGCCGTGTGGGTTTTGCAGGAAGCTGGCCGCAAGTGGTTCTTTTTGTTGATCGGAGGCAGCCCGTTCCCGTGGTTGCAGGCCGGTCTTACTCAAGTTGATTCTGCCTGGTTGCAGCTTGTCGACTTGGGGGGCGTGGGTCTTTTGACGGCCCTGGTGGCGATGGTCAATGGCGCCCTAACGACGTTGCTCGGTCAGGCGCTGCGGACGCATCGCGCCGCGGGTGTGTGGACCAGCAGGCGAGACCTGGTGGCGGTGGCCTTGATTCTTAGTGTCGGCTGGGCCTACGCAAACTGGAGAATGTTTGCGAGAACCGACGATCGGCTGCGGCAGGTTCGGGTCTGTTGTTGGGCCGCGCCGTGCCGGCCAGACTTCATTCTGAATCGCGACGAATGGCGCCTGCCGATGGCCGTGGCCGACTTCGCTCTCTGGCCAGAAAGCGCGCTGGTGGGTGAGTTTGATCGGCGAACCGCCGACGAAACCACCGGTTCGAGAGCCACGCTTCAAGCGCTGGCAGCGACGTCGGGTGCAACCCTGTTTGTGGGCTGCGACTGCCAGTCTGAGCGCGGCAAGACGCGGTCGACTGCCGTAGTGTTCCCCGGGCACTCAGGCATCGCCTACTACGACAAGGTCGGGCTCGTTCCCTGGTCAGAGTTCGAATCGCCCATCGCCTTTAGCGGGATCACTCCGCGGTCGGCCGGCTATACTAAGGGAAGCACGTTCCCGGTGTTTGCCTGCCGGACTCGATCGGGCGAAAAGGTTTCTGTCGCGAGCATCATCTGCTACGACGCGTGTTTTCCCGAGATCGTGCGTTCATTTTTTCGCAACACCGTGAACTGCGCAGGCCCCGATATCCTCCTGGCGTCTTCGGCCGAGGTGGCAGATTCCACAGGCGCCTTACAGCGCCAGATGTTGTGCCAGACCCGTTGCCGCGCTGTCGAGTGCCGTCTTCCGATCGTGCGTTGTGTCGATGGTGGTACCAGCGCCGTCATCGACGCGCGGGGAATGGTCGTCGAGCAGCCACCTTCGGCGTTCAGAACCGGGCCTTGGCTAACTCGTTCGGTCACCATTTCCGACAAGAGCAGTGTCTACCGCTACGTGGGAGATTGGCCAACGGTCGCGAGCGCCCTCGTGATTCTGCCGATCGTAGCTTGTCGCATGCGGCGACGACGCGCGGCGTCCAGCGCCAGCGAAACAAGTACCTAGCCGACATGCACGAAGATCAATCCAAGCACCGTGGCTTGTGGAAAATCTAGCTTTTCTGGCACGAATCCATCCAGGGCGCCGCTAGGTTACTGCCGCCTAAGCAGGCCTGGCCACATCGGTGGCGCCGGCGTGCGTGCGGCGCAACCGTTGTGGCAGCCGGAGCAAGATGCCCGACAGGTCGTCCCATAGAGAGTAAGCCACGGGGGTCAACAGCAGGGTCAACAACAGCGACAAGGCCTGGCCCCCCAGGATCACCTTGGCCATGCTGGCTCGGGCCGCGGCGCCTGGCCCCTGGCCGAGCGCGATCGGCGCCATGGCGGCGATCAGCATCATGGTGGTCATCAAGATCGGGCGCAGCCGCGTGGCGTTGGCCTGCAAGATGGCCGCGTCGCGCGGCAACCCCTGGGCCCGCAGCACGTTGGTGTAGTCGATCTGCAAGATGCCGTTTTTCTTGACAATGCCGAACAGCATGAACAATCCGAACACGGCGTAAATATCCATGGTGGTTCGCAGCATCAACAGCGACACCAGCGCGAAGGGCAGCGTGAGCGGCAGCGCCAGCAAGATGGTAATGGGGTGCACGAAGCTCTCGAACTGAGCCGCCAGCACCATGTACATGAA
>CAYSXM010000837.1:0-2407 GCA_964434905.1 uncultured Pirellulales bacterium
CAGTGTGCGGTGAGCGACCTTGAGCGACAAGCCGGGCCCGTCGCTTTGGGCTCGCCCTTCGAACAGGTCGATGCCCGTGTATCTTACTGGTTGGGTGCCAGCGGACCATTGGGCCAGTCGAATGAGTCGCACGCTGCGTTGTGCGGTGCCGATGCCGATTTCTAGAATGCTGCGGCATCGATGCTTCCGCAGATGCCGAAACAGCTCTCGGTCTTCGGCAGGATGCGCTAAGTAGGCGAGGTACAGGTACCTCAGCCAATCCCCGGTAGACAAGGTTGCCCTCCCTGGCACCTCGACAGGCCCTGCTGCTGGCGCTGACCAAGCCCCTGGCTTGATTCGACCTGAGGATGCTCCGCATCCTAAGACCTGGCCGTTCAATGAACCGCCAGACGACGCCGATTGAACCAATGCCACGTTCTTCAGTTATGTGTCGGCGCGCCAGGGGTGCGAAATCTAGCAGTTTTTGGCTCGGCGGGTGCGCTCGGTTAGAGTGGGAGGACTTCAGCGGTCGGCCACGTGGAGAGGGCAATTTGGGGTTGAGGCTGGCCTCGCGACGATGGAGAGATCATGGGCACATTGTTGGTGACGGGTGGTGCGGGCTTCATAGGCAGTTGCTTCGTGCGGCGATGGATCGCGGCTGGCCAGGGCCCGCTGGTGAACCTCGACAAATTGACGTATGCCGGCAACCTCGATTCGCTCGGCCCTGCATTCGCAGACAGTGCGCATCGCTTCGTCGAGGGCGATATCGGTGACGCCCCGTTGGTGGCGCGGCTATTGTCCGAGAACCGTCCGAGTGGCGTGGTAAATTTTGCGGCCGAATCGCATGTCGATCGCTCGATCGACGGCCCAGCCCTGTTCGTGCAGACCAACGTACAAGGCACCTTTACCTTGCTGGAAGCGGCAAGGCGCCATTGGCAAAGCCTGGCCGAGCCAGAACGTAGCGCGTTCAGGTTTCTGCACGTCTCGACCGACGAGGTGTATGGTTCGCTAGGCCCGGAGGGGGCTTTTAGCGAAGACTCTCCCTATCGACCCAATTCACCCTATTCGGCCTCGAAGGCGGCGGCCGATCATTTCGTGCGCGCGTATCACCACACCTATGGCTTGCCGACGTTGGTCACCAATTGCTCGAACAACTATGGCCCGTGCCAGTTTCCCGAGAAGTTGATTCCGTTGATGATTTTGAACGCCCTGGAGGGGAAACCGTTGCCCGTCTATGGCGACGGCCAGAATGTGCGAGACTGGCTGTTCGTGGAAGATCACTGCTCGGCAATCGAGGCGGTGCTTGCGGGCGGTCAACCTGGCGAGGTTTACAACATCGGCGGCAACGCCGAGCGCACCAATCTGCAGGTGGTGCACGCAATTTGCGATCTGGTCGACCGGCACCGACCTGGCTTGGCGCACGCGCCGTGTCGCGGATTGATTCGACGCGTGGCCGATCGGCCGGGGCACGACCGGCGATACGCGATCGACGCAACCAAGCTGCAGCAGTCGCTGGGTTGGGCGCCGCGCGAAAACTTTGAAACCGGCATCGAACGTACCGTGCGTTGGTACCTGGAACATGGCGACTGGGTGGAACGCGTCACATCAGGCAAGTACCAGCGCCAGCGTCTAGGTTTGGCTACGAGCGAAGATGTTTAGGCTGTCGACGAGAACGAACCATGGGTACCTGCCGGCCAGATCGGTCGGCGCGACGCGGCGCGGATCAGCAAGGAGTTGCACACATTGAATTATTATGAAAAAGGCATCGTGTTGGCCGGAGGATCGGGCACCAGGCTGCACCCCATCACACGGGTCGTCAGCAAGCAATTGTTGCCAGTCTACGACAAGCCGATGGTCTACTATCCGCTGTCGACTCTGATGCTGGCCGGAATCCGCCAGATTTTGTTGATCTCCACACCCGACGATGTGGGAGCCTATGCACGGCTGTTGGGAGACGGCAGCCAACTGGGTTTGCAGATTGAATACACGGCACAACCGCGCCCTGATGGTTTAGCGCAGGCGTTCGTGATCGGCCGAGATTTTGTCGGCCAGGGACATGTGGCGCTGGTGCTAGGCGACAACATTTTTTACGGCCAAGGGTTTCAGCCGATGCTAGCTCAGGCCAGCGCGCGTGCCGAAGGCGCCACTGTGTTTGCCTACGCGGTGCGCGACCCCGAACGCTATGGCGTGGTGGAACTGGATGCACACGCACGTCCGATTTCGGTGGCGGAAAAACCCCGCGATCCCAAATCGAACTTGGCAGTAACTGGTCTGTATTTTTACGACAATCAGGTGCTGGATATCGCCAAGGACTTGCGGCCTTCGCCACGGGGTGAATTGGAAATCACCGACGTGAATCGCGAGTACTTGCGCCGCGGACAGTTGCATGTCGAGCGGTTCACCCGAGGCTTTGCCTGGCTCGACACTG
>CAYSXM010000838.1:0-2404 GCA_964434905.1 uncultured Pirellulales bacterium
ATCGCGAGCATCTAGCACCACGTTATCGTACTTGTAGTCGTTGTGAATCAGCGATGAGTACCGCGCGCGCGGCAAATGGTCGCTCAACCATTGGCTAACCGGCGCTACTTCCGGAATCTCGTCGGTCTGCGAGCCGGCATACCGCTTGATCCAACCGTCGACTTGCCGGGCCAGGTAGCCCACCGGCTTGCCCAAGTCGCCCAGACCGATGGCCTCGTAGTCCAAGGCGTGCAGGTCGGCCAGCACGTCGATGAAACTCTCGCCGAGGGCGCGCGCCGTGGCGGGTGGAAAGTCGAGGCCTTCCGGCAACTCCTTGCGCAAGATCACTCCCCGCACGCGCTCCATGACATAGAACGGCGCGCCGAGTACGGCCAGGTCGTCGCAATGCAACAGGGGGCGCGGGGCCGGCGCGAACACGTGGTGCAGTTTCGACAACACTCGAAACTCTCGCCCCATGTCGTGCGCGGTTTTTACCTTGCTGCCAAACGGCGGTCGGCGCAACACGAACTCTTGGTCGTCCCATCGCACCAAATAGGTCAGATTCGAATGCCCCGACGGAAACTGCTCGACTTCGAGCGGTCCGCGGGGCGCGCCCCAGTGCTCGCGCAAATAGGCCTCCAGCCCCGCCAGATCCAGCGCCTCACCCTCGCGCACTGGTCGGGTGCGATCCAAGAAATCGTTCACCGCCAACTCCCGTTCGCTGCTGCGACTTCGCCCGCGCGTGATCTCCGACCGTCGGAATTCGCCTGGCCTCGTCGAGTGTGGCCGACCGCCATGAACTCGTCAACGCGGGCTGCCTCGCCACTGGGCCTTCGCAAGCGATCCCGCAACTGCTCCTCCGACCCGTTCGGCCCACCAGCCCACCCGGCTGGCCCTCTTTGCGCGGGCCGCGGCACCGCACTGTCCGTGGCGTTTGACCCAAGGTCGGCGCGCCTTGACACGGCCGTTGCCCAGCCAGTAGGGTGCGCGCACGCCCAAGTGACCATGGTCTCTCCGCGCCGCCTCGGCACCGCTCGCCGCGCGCCAGGGCGTACGTCAGAATCAGGATCGTCGTGAGCCGGCAACTCTTTGAATATCATCCGCTGGTCGGATTTCGGTTCATTCCCGGCCTGAAAGCCCGGGTCGAACACGAGGGCGGCGGCTATCTGGTGCGCGCCAACCAAAGTGGTTTTCGTTGCGAGCACGAATTCCAAGTAGCGCGGCGGCCAGGCCTGCGCCGCGTGCTGCTCTTCGGAGATTCCTACACGGCCGGCGACGGCGTCAGCAATCGTGATCGCTACGGCGACCTGCTCGAGCAACTGGTTCCGCACCTGGAGGTTTACAACTTCGGCCTGCCCAACACGGGCACCGACCAGCAATACTTGATCTACCGCGAGTTCGCCCGCGATCTGGCTCCCGATCTGGTGATCATCGCGGTGCTGGTCGAAAACATTCGCCGCGTCGCGGCCAGGTATCGCCCCGTGGCCGATGGCGAGGGGCGAAAGCTTTGGATGGCCAAACCGTATTTCACGCTCGATGCCGCCGGGGTGCCCCGACTGGCCGGCGTGCCCGTGCCCCGCGAACCGGTCCCCTGGCAAGCGCTACCCGACGAGCAGCGTGCCCAGGCCGACCGTGGTGGGCGCTGGCCCTGGCTGCGCCGCTGGGTCAACTATCTTGGGCCAGCGCTGAAAGCGCGGGTGCAGCGCCGAGCCCAACTGCAACCACTTCCCCAATACAACCGCGCCGATCACCCTGATTGGCGTTTGCTGCGCGCGCTGCTCGTGCAGTGGTTCGCCGAGATCTCTGCGCCGGTCATCGTCATGCCGGTGCCAGTTTATCAATACATTGAAGACCTGGCCTCTCCGGCTCAGTACCGCGCGCGATTTAACGAATTGGCGTCGCCGCCCCATGTTGAAATTCACGACCCACTCGACGCCCTGCGCGGCGTGCCGATGGCCGAGCGCCGTGGCTATCGTTTTGCCACCGATCCGCACCCCACTCCGGCGGCGCATCGGGTGCTGGCCACCTCGCTGGCCGCGTGCCTGGCCAGGCGTTGGTCCTCGCTCGAGGAGCCCGGCTCATGAGCCAATTCGTGCTGGGTATCTCGGCCTTTTATCACGATGCGGCCGCCGCCTTGGTTCGCGATGGGCAGATCATCGCTGCCGCGCAGGAGGAACGTTTCTCTCGTCGTCGGCACGACCCCAGGTTCCCGCGTGCCGCCATTAATTATTGCCTGGAAGAAGCCTTTATCGAGCCGCGCGACCTGGCCGCGGTTGTGTTCTACGATCATCCCTGGCTGTCGCTAGATCGCGTGGTGCGGGGCCTGGCCCACGTGGCACCGCGCGGCCGCGACCAATGGATCGCTGACGCGCCCGCGCTGTTAGGTGTCAAGCTGCACGTGGAGCGGCAAGTGAGCGCCGTGTTG
>CAYSXM010000839.1:0-2400 GCA_964434905.1 uncultured Pirellulales bacterium
TTTTTCCAGCAGTCCGGTGAACCCGCCGACGTTCGCATGCCAGATGGCGCGCACGGCAATGATCGCGGCGCCGACCAGCAAGAGCGCGCTCTGAATCACATCGGTATAGATCACCGCCTTGAGCCCGCCGGTAACCGTATAGGCGGCAGCCACCAGCGCCAGAGCCCACACCGCGGTGCGATAGGCCACGGCATAGGAAGTTCCCTCGGTCAATTTTTCCACTGTGACAGCGCCCAACACCATGGCGCCACATAGTTGGATCAGCAGAAACGCCACGTTGGTCACGGAATAGAGGAACCGGCTGCGATCGTCGTAGCGCCGGCCCAAATATTCCGATAGCGTGAACACGCCCATCCGGCGATACAGGGGCAAGAAGAAATAGCACAGCATGAGCAACCCGGCGATGGCGCCAAACTCGAAGTTGGCCTGCGCGAAACCTTCCTTGAGCCCGGCCCCCATCATGCCCACCAGGTGATGCGAGCTGATATTGGTGCCGAAGATCGATCCGGCAATGGCCCACCAGGCAACACTCTTGCCGGCCAGGTAGAAATCGTTCGCGCCATGTTCGTCGCGGGCCATATACAGGCCGTAGACCACGACCACCAGCAGGCTGCCCAGCAGCACGGCCACATCGAGTCCATCGAGCGGCAGTTGATTCATTTGCGCGAGCAGCATGGGCATCGGGCAGGCACCTGTGGTTGGGGGGCGGTCACGGCGGCCATCCGCCCCGGGGGCTGGCGCCGGCCCCTACCCCGGGTGCGGGGCAAGGGTTCGCGTGGGATAAGAACATACGCCGAGGCACGTGCCGAAGCCAACCGGCTTGCCGGGGATGCCAGGAACGTGCCACGTGGCCAATTCGACTGCTAGTCGGGTGGGGCCCCGATTCGTATAATCTGAACCTTTGCTGCCCGTCCGCGACGGGCTTTTTTATTTGTCTGGCAAGAAGCCATGGCCACTTCAACACCCGCCGGAACGGCCGGCCGCTCGCAAGCGGCCTCGGAACTGGTTCTGGTGCTGGATTTCGGCTCGCAATTCGCGCAGCTCATCGCCCGCCGGGTGCGCGAGCAGCACGTGTATTGCGAGATCGTGCGGCACGATATTTCCCCGGCCAGGGTCCGCGAGCTGGCCCCCCGCGGGTTGATATTGTCGGGGGGGCCGTCGAGCGTTTACGAAGCGGGCGCCCCCCATTGCGACCCCGCCTTGTTTCAACTGGGCATTCCGGTACTGGGCATTTGTTACGGCATGCAATTGGTTTGTGAAGCGCTGGGAGGGCAAGTCGATCGCGGCGCCGCCAGTGAATATGGCCGCGCGGTCTGCCAGGTGACTGGCAACAGCGAGTTGTTCGACGGCGTGCCCGAGGAATGCGACGTTTGGATGAGCCACGGCGACCAGGTGCAGCGGGTGTCGGAAGGGTTTCGGCCGCTGGCGCAAACGCGCACTTGCCCGATTGCCGCGGTGAAGCACGACACGTTGCCAATTTACGGATTGCAGTTTCATCCCGAAGTCACGCACACGCCTTTTGGCCGGCGCGTGCTGGGCAATTACCTGCACAAGGTGTGTGGCTGCCACGGACGCTGGCGGCTGGGCGACTTCGCGGCCGAGTCGATCGAGGGCATTCGCGAGCGTGTCGGCGACCGGCGGGTGATTTGCGGATTGTCGGGCGGCGTCGATTCGGCCGTCACCGCGGCCATGTTGGTGCGGGCCATCGGTCCCCAAATTTCCTGCATTCTGGTCGACAACGGCCTGCTGCGGCGCAACGAGGCGCGGGCGGTGATCGACGAGTTCACCAACCATTTCCATGCCGATCTGCACGTGGTGCAAGCCACGGACAAGTTTCTGGGCGTGCTGGCCGGCGTGACCGATCCCCAAGAGAAGCGCCGGCGGATAGGGCACGCGTTTATCGAGTGTTTCACCGAGGAAGCCGCACGCATCGACGGCGCGCACTTCCTGGCCCAGGGAACGCTGTACCCCGATGTGATTGAAAGCGGGGCCGCGGCAGATGGCCCCGCGGCGACCATCAAGCTGCACCACAACGTGGGCGGGTTACCTGCCGATTTGAAGTTCGAGCTGATCGAACCCTTGCGAGATTTGTTCAAGGACGAAGTGCGCTCGCTGGGGCTGGAGTTGGGGTTGCCCGAGGAAATTGTATGGCGGCACCCTTTCCCGGGGCCGGGTTTGGCGGTGCGGTGCTTGGGCGAGGTGACCGCGGAACGATTGGACCGGCTGCGGCATGCCGACGCCATCGTATTGGAAGAGATTCGCGCCGCCGACCTGTATCGGCAAACGTCGCAGACGTTCGCGGTGCTGCTGCCGGTGAAGAGCGTGGGCGTGATGGGCGATGCACGCACCTATCAAGACGCGATCGCCGTGCGCTCGATCGATTCCGACGATTTCATGACG
>CAYSXM010000840.1:0-2396 GCA_964434905.1 uncultured Pirellulales bacterium
GTCGACCCAGCGACGTCGGTCGCGAGTAATCGTCTCGACGATTTCCTCGAGCAGCGGTCCCTCGAAGCCCTTCGACGCGTAAATCTGACGCACTTCCTCGCGCTCGCCGGCAGGAATGCGGTCGATGTGCGATTCCTCTATCCTCCGGGCATAGGCCAGCACCTGGGCCACGCTCTTGGCACTCAAGAAATTTCCTGCCGCCATGCTGAAGCCATCGGCCAGCAAGTTGGCCAACCCCAGGATCGTAGCCGCAGCGGGCGACAGCCCGGCACCTGCCACGCCCGCCACCACGGCAAAGGTGGTGACCGTGCCGTCCATGGCGCCCAGTACAAAATCGCCCAGGTAGCTGTGCCGGGTGGCTGCTTGCAACCGCGCGGCGACCGCGTCGGGCGTGTGTTCGGTCTCCAGGTGTTCATCGCGTCGGGCATCTGGCATATGGCAACACTACACCTGGAAAGCCAAGGGGTGCCGGCCCGCTACCGCGCAGCCACGCGTACGCCCCGCACGTACTTGTGGCAGTTGACGCACTTCATTGTCAACTCCACGTATTTTAGCGCCGCACCGTCGAGATTGCGTTCCTGGGCAGCCTTGGTCAGTTCGTCGGCGGTGCGTCGAAATTCCGCACTGTGCTGCAAATATTCGGGCGTTTGCAGCACGCGCCAACTGGCAGCCTGACTCAGCAGGCTGATTTCTTGCGAGTGTTTGGCCACCAGGGAGAAATCCTCGAGCGCCACGCCCTCGAGCACGCGTTGTGCGTGGTCGAGCTTCATGCGCATGAAGTCGGCCACCTCGCCTTGCTCTTGGGTGCGGCCTGTTTGGACCCAAGCCCAGGCGGCAAACCCCACCACACCCACCGCAATCCAATGGCTACCTCGCATCTCGCATTCCTTCAATTGTTGTGCAACTCTGCGGCGCCATGCACCGTACACCGCGCCGCGAACCAAGCATAATCTAGCTATCGAGTCGGGGACCGAGTGCTGGCCCGACCCGCGCCACAGGCAGCGTCTTCATCCAGCGCCTTGGCCAATGCCGCCACCAGATCCAGCGTCGAAACAATCCCCAACACCCGTCCACGTTCATCGAGCACGGGCAGTCGGTGCAGGTGTGCGGCGCACAGCATGTGTGCCAAGTCGATCAGCAATGTTTCCGGAGACACCCCCTGCACGGCTGGCGACATCCAGCGATCGACCAACTCCGTCGTGAGCGGCGCCGGATGCCAGTTGTCGGACGAGCCCGCTCCGGCACGAGAAAGCAGGAAGCCCGGGTCGTCGCCGGAACCCACTTCGGCCGCACGCCGCAGGAAATCACTAGCCGTCAACAGGCCGACGCAATGGCCGTGGGAATCGACCACGGGCGCCGCCGACCTGCCGGCCGCGGTAAGCGTCGCCGCTGCCACGGCCAACGTATCGTGCACCGACACGGCGGTTACCTCGGGCTGCATCAGGTCGCGAACTGTCAGCGCTCGCAGCCGCTCTGGCATGCCTGGCATGGCTCGAACTCCTCTCAGCTTCACCCCTCAGTCCCGTCGAGCAACCGCACCGCACGACCGCCTTGGGCCGCAACACTCGCAGACCGTTGAACCTCGCCAAGTGCAGAGTTCAACTCCGCACGGCCCGCAGAATGACGACTCACGTCGCGATTCTGCCCTCGCATCCCTGCGACGTCGCAGCCTGTCGACTAAGGCAACAGGCTGCTAGCTCCGCGCGGCGCCCGTCTCGGCGGGATCTTTGACAGTGAACACCGGGCAACTCGCGCGCCGCACTACGGCCTCGGCCACGCTGCCCATCAGCATCCGCCGCAGGCCGGTTCGCCCGTGCGAACTAATTACAATCAGGTCGGCTTGATGTTCGCGCGCCGCCTCGACAATTTCATGTGCCGGATCGCCAACGACCAGACGGTGTTCATAGGCCACCGTCGGGTCGTCGGGCACGACGGCCGACAGCATTTTTTCCAGCGCTGCACGATCGGGTTCGGGCACACCGTAATACATTTCGCCGCCACCATAGGCGGCGGGGGGCTCTTCCACGTGCAAGATCACCAGCTTGGCATTCCAATCTCTTGCCATCGACGTGGCATAGCGCAACCCGGCATCGCTGGTAGTCGAAAAATCGGTGGGGAACAAGATCGTCTTGGCGTTCATGGCCTGGGCTCCCTTGTGGGGTCGGGAACAATCCCGGCGGTCGTCACGGCGATGTGTCGCACCGGCTCGCTAGGGTTCCACCAGGCACTGTGTCGCAACTAGAATGCCAACCGAAGCGATTCTAGTCCCGGATTATTCATGAACTTCGTCGCGAGGAGTCGAACGTGTTGCGGCTGAAAGGAAAACCGCGATCGGCCCGAGCAGCGTATTGGTGAATACGTGAGTCAGGGGCGAGGGCGGTTTGACGCGGCAGACG